>JANQGK010000067.1 GCA_028277365.1 Halieaceae bacterium
AGTTGACCACCTGCATGTTGTCCTCGGCGCAGAGCTGCAGGAAGCGCTCGAGCCGCGCCGAGGAGTGCTCGGGCCCCTGCCCTTCGAATCCGTGGGGAAGCAGGAGCACGAGGCCCGACATGCGCTGCCACTTCGACTCGCCGGCCGCGATGAACTGGTCGATGATCACCTGGGCGCCGTTGGCGAAGTCGCCGAACTGGGCCTCCCAGACCACCAGGCCTTTGGGCGACGTGGTCGCATAGCCGTATTCGAAGGCCAGCACCGCCTCCTCCGACAGCAGCGAGTCGTACAGGTCGAACACGGCCTGCTCTTCGCTGATGTTCTGCAGCGGGATGTAGATGCTGCCGTCCTTCTGATTGTGCAGCACCGCGTGGCGGTGGCTGAAGGTGCCGCGGCCCACGTCCTGGCCGGTAATACGCACCGGGTAGCCGGCTTCCAGCAGCGAGGGGTAGGCCAGGGTCTCGGCAAAGCCCCAGTTCACGGCCAGGGCGCCGCCCGCCATCTTGCGGCGGTCTTCCAGGATTTTCTTCACCTGGCGGTTCAGCGGAATGCCCTCCGGCGACTGGTTGATCTGCGCCGCCAGCGCCTGCATGTGGTGCAGGTCCATGGTGGTGTCGCTGGAAATGTTGAAGTCGTGGCCCAGGTACGGCGTCCAGTCGACGAACAGCTCCTTGTTGGGCTCGCTCACCAGGCTGGAAACCAGCGGGTCGCCGCGGTCCAGCGACTCGCGGAAACCGTCCACCAGGGTCTGGTCCTCTTCCTGGGTAATTACCCCCTGCTCGATCAAGCGCTGGGCGTACTGGTCGCGGGTGGTCGGGTGCTTCTTGATCGCCTCGTACATCAGCGGCTGGGTAATCGACGGGTCGTCCGCCTCGTTGTGGCCGCGGCGACGGTAGCAGACCAGGTCCACCACCACGTCTTTCTTGAACTCGTTGCGGTAGTCCACCGCCATCTGTGTGACAAACAGCACCGCTTCCGGGTCATCGGCATTCACGTGGAAAATCGGCGCCTGCACCATCTTGGCCACGTCGGTGCAGTACTCGGTCGAGCGGGCATCAGCCTGGCGACTGGTGGTAAAGCCGATCTGGTTGTTAAGCACGATATGGATGGTGCCACCGGTGCGGTAGCCGCGGGTCTGCGACATCTGGAAGGTTTCCATTACCACGCCCTGGCCGGCGAAGGCGGCGTCGCCGTGTACCACAATGGGCAGCACGGTGCTGCCGAAGGGGTCGAGTCGGCGGTCCTGACGTGCGCGCACGCTGCCCTCCACCACCGGCGAGACGATCTCCAGGTGCGAGGGGTTGAAGGACAGCGCCAGGTGGCACTCGCCGCCCGGGGTCATCACGTTGGAAGAAAAGCCCTGGTGATACTTCACGTCGCCGGAGGTCTCGACAATGGCCTTACCCTCGAATTCCTCGAACAGGTCCGAGGGCTTCTTACCCAGCACGTTGATCAATACATTGAGGCGGCCGCGGTGGGCCATGCCGATCACCACTTCCTTAGCGCCGTAGCCACCGGCGCGCTGGATCATCTCGTACAGCATCGGGATGAAGCTCTCGCCCCCTTCCAGGCCGAAGCGCTTGGTGCCCGGGTACTTGGAGCCCAGTGATTTCTCCAGGCCCTCGGCTTTGATCAGGCGGCGCAGCAGCATTTTTTGCACATCCACGCCAAAGTCCGGCGCCGAGCGCACGGCTTCCATGCGGCCCATCACCCAGTGGCGCTCCTCAGAGTTCACGATGTGCATGAACTCGGCGCCCACGTGCTTGCAGTAGGTTTTCTCAAGCGCGTCGTAGATCTCGCCCAGGGGGGCGTCGGCCTTGCCGATGTGCAGGCTGCCGGTCTGGAATACCGTGTCGAAGTCGGCCTGGGACAGCTCGTGGAAGGACAGCTCCAGGTCGGGCACGTGCTGGCGATCAGCAATGCCCAGCGGGTCGAGGGCGGCCTTCTGGTGGTCGCGC
>JANQGK010000080.1 GCA_028277365.1 Halieaceae bacterium
GACAGCTCCCAACCGTGCCAGATGTCTTCGCCGAAAAACGGCAGCGTTGCCGGCAGGCCCAGCTCATCCCGGGCCAGCTTGCGGGGGATGGGGTAGAGAATCTCCGGCGCGTAGTGCGCAGGCGCCGGACTGTCCTTGCCCAGCAGCACTACTGGCGCAGCCTCTTGCCGGTGTTCAGCAGATGCATGCAGTAGCCAAAGGCCACTGCCGTGAACAGGGCGAGCATGCCGAAGGCAAAGCTCACATCGACGTCAGACACCCCCAACACCCCGTAACGGAAACCGTTGACCACATAGACCAGGGGGTTCAGCCGCGACACGTTCTCCCAGAAGTCAGGCAGCAGTTCCATGGAGTAGAACACGCCACCCAGGTAGGTCAGCGGCGTCAAAACAAAGGTGGGCACGATGGAGATGTCGTCAAAGTTGTTGGCAAACACTGCGTTGATAAAGCCGAACAGGGCAAACAGCACCGAGGTGAGCAACACGATGCCAACGGTGAGCGGCAGATTGTGAATCGACAGGTCGGAGAAGAACAGCGACAGGCAGGTCACAATGACCGCTACCGCCAGGCCGCGGCTGACACCGCCGGTGATATAACCCGCGAGGATTACCCAGTTGGGCACCGGCGACACCAGCAATTCTTCCACGCTGTGATTGAACTTGGCGCCAAAAAAAGACGACACCACATTGGAGTAGGAGTTGGTCACCACCGCCATCATGATCAGGCCCGGCACCACGAACTGCATATAGCTGAAGCCGCCCATTTCGCCGATACGGGAGCCGATGAGCGCGCCGAAAATCACGAAGTACAGGGTCATGGTAATGGCCGGCGGCAGCAGGGTCTGCGGCCAGATGCGCAGGTAGCGCCGTACCTCTTTCACCAGAATGGTCTGGAACGCGACCCATTTCTCATAGCTGTTCATAAAAGCTTAGTCATTCTCCTTTGTTTGTCTTTATGACAGCAGGCTGACGAACATTTCTTCCAGCCGGTTGGCCTTGTTGCGCATGCTGGCGATATCAATGCCCTGCTGGCTGAGGGCGGCAAACAGTTCGTTGACGTCCTGGTCTTTGTCCTTTACCACCTCCAAGGTGTGGGCGTCGACGCGCTTGCAGGGGAAGCCCGGTATTTCCACGTCCTGGTCAACCTCCTGGCGAGTATCGAGGATGAACATCTCGGTGTGTAGCTGGCGGAGCAGCTCACGCATGCTGGAGTGATGAACGATGCTGCCCTCATCGATGATCGCAATGTTGCGGCACAGGCTCTCGGCCTCTTCCAGGTAGTGGGTGGTGAGGATGATGGTGGTGCCCGCGGCGTTGAGCTCCTTTAAGAACTCCCACATGGAGCGACGCATTTCTATATCCACGCCGGCAGTGGGCTCATCGAGAATCAGTAGCCGCGGTTCGTGCACCAGAGCTCGAGCGATCATCAGCCGGCGCTTCATGCCCCCGGACAGCTCCCGGGCACGGTCATTGCGCTTCTCCCACAGGCCCAGCTTGCGCAGGTATTTCTCGGCGCGCTCCTTCGCCAGCTCGGCGGGCAGGCCGTAGTAACCGCCCTGGGTGACCACGATGTGCTCCACCTTCTCGAACAAGTTGAAGTTGAACTCCTGGGGCACGATACCAATATGCTTCTTGGCGCCGGGGAAATCCTTGTCGGTGTCTATGCCAAACACCTCAACCTTGCCGCCGCTCTTGTTGATGAGCGAGAACAGGATGCCAATAGTGGTGGATTTGCCGGCGCCGTTGGGGCCCAGCAGGGCGAAGAAGTCGCCTTCCTGAACATCCAGGCTGATGCCGCGCAGGGCGTGTACGTCGTTGCTGTAGACCTTGCTCAGGTCGCGAATGGACAGCGCTGCCGTCATAAATCGGTGGTTTCCTTGTTTGATGTAAAGAGTTTGATATGAAGAATCGGGTGCGAATAGTTATTGGGGCAGTTGCCGTCGGAAAAAAGGCCGGTATTGTATAACCCAAGTACGTAAAGGCGCGACTGCCCGATGAATGACAGCGAATACCGGAACTTCTGCCTGGAACTGGTGGCTAGCTTCGCCGCCAGACTCAGCCAGGAGGCAGAGAAAACCTCGCCGGAGGACCCCCTGCGCAGCCTGGCTAACGGGTTCGAGGCCCTGGCGCGGGGCGAAGGCCTCTACGACGAGGGTGCGGCTCTGGTGAACACCCTGTTCACCCACGCCCCCGAGTTCGCCCCGCTGTTTCCCCGCGACCTGCTGTGGTT
Organism: Halieaceae bacterium; assembly: GCA_028277365.1. Taxonomy (GTDB): domain Bacteria; phylum Pseudomonadota; class Gammaproteobacteria; order Pseudomonadales; family Halieaceae; genus JANQIO01. The sequence goes on from JANQGK010000080.1 coordinate 2,230, forward strand.
TATCGGCGGCGACTGCCTGCACTTCATGCCCGACGAAGAGCTGGCAAAGTATCAACAGCTGGAAGACATGCGCATCGAAGCGATGGCTGGGGACAGCTCGTTCGACTACCGCGCAGAGCGGGCCAAGCTGTTGAATTTGCAATAGAATGCGCCCGTGCAACACCTGCGCTGAATTCCCGGCCCAAGGCTTGACGTTTGCCAAACGGGACCATAGAATGCGCGCCTCTTTGACAGGGAGATGACCGCTCTGGTCGCCGGTGACGGCCCCTGTGAAAGCGACGAAGACACAAGCTCTGGAAGAAATTCTTCGTAAGATCTTGTAACATGTCCCCTTCGTCTAGTGGCCTAGGACACCGCCCTTTCACGGCGGGAACAGGGGTTCGAACCCCCTAGGGGACGCCATTGCGGGAATAGCTCAGCTGGTAGAGCGCAACCTTGCCAAGGTTGAGGTCGCGAGTTCGAACCTCGTTTCCCGCTCCAAATTCTGAAAAGGGAGTCCTGGTGGACTCCCTTTTTTTATTGCCGACACTCTTTCCGCTTACTTTCCGCTTACTGTTTTCTGCCCGCTCTCAGGCCCCTCTTTGTTATTCCCTCGAAGGCGGCGTGTCCGGCTTCAACCGTCCTCGCTGGCCTCCTCCCGGCGGCGGATACGTTCCTGGATGCGCTCCAGCTTGTCCTGGTGGCGGCGTTGATCCAGCTTCCTGCCCATCCAGGCGAAGCCCGCGACCACTGCGATGGCAACGCCGATGACGACAATGGCATCGCCGCTCACTCAGAAGCTCCCATGGCCCGGTCGGCGAGCCGCTCCAGGATCGGGTCGGCGGGGTCTGAGGTGTGGGTGGCACCGACCACGGTACCCCGGGCATCGATAAACACCGTGGTGGGCGTGCCGCGCACGCCGTACATCTCGGCCACTTCATCCCCCTCCACCAGAGTCGTGAAGCGGTGGCCGCGAGACTCCAGCACGGCCTGCGGCGCCACGCCTCTATCCTCGCGGAAGCTGATACCAATCAGCACCAGGCCCTGGGGAGCGTGCTTGTCGGCCAGCGCCTGCAGCCCGGGCTGCACTTTCTTGCAGTAGGGGCACCAGGTCGCCCAGAAATGCACCACCAGCGGCTGGCCGCGAAAGTCCTTGAGACTGACCAGCTGGCCCGAGGCGTCGGGCAGGACGAAGTGTGGGGCCTTGCCGCCTTTGGCTGCGCCCGCGACGGCATTCAGGGAGATAAGCCCTGCCAACAGTGCGGGAATGATTATGCGAATAAAAAGCATGCCGGGACCTTGTGCCTTGTGTTCAGCTTAACAGACCCCGGGAGGAAGCCCGAGTTCCGGTGTCAGGCGCCGTCTTCGGTGAGGGATGCGATGCGGGCCTGCTCCGATTCTACGAAACGCATCCACTGCTGGGCCCACTTTTCGCTGCTCTCGTACTCGGCAGCCTCAACAAAAGCCAGACGGGCCGCCTCGAGCTCGTCGCCCCGGGCCAGAGCCATACCCACCAGCAGCCAGGCATCGCCCGGCTCCTCCAGGTCTTCCATGGCCAGCGCCTTGCGCGCGTTGCGTTCAGCTTGCTTCCATTGGTACAGGTCCATCTGCAAGCGCGCGACGCGCAGGAAGAGCTTGCCGTCCTGCTCCTTCTCCGCCGCGGCCAGCAGCGGCGGGATGGCCTTGGCTTCCTCTCCCGCCAGGTACCAGGCCTGGGAGTTGAGCTCCAGATTTTGACGCGTATCCGGCACCCGCCCGGAGGTGATCTCTCGATCCAGAAGCTCTGCCGCTTTCACCGGCACCCCTTGTGACATAAACAGGTTGGCCAGGGTGACGAAGTGGAAGCCCTTGTTGAGCCGCTCATCGTCTTCCAGAGACTCGATCAGCGCCAGTTGCCGCGCGGGTTCACCCAGCTGGCCGTTCAGCGCTGCCAGGGTGAGAACGTAGCGCTCGCGGGGGTAGAGTTCTACCACCCGGTAGAGCAGTTCGCGCATCTCCTCGTAACGCTCCATGGTGTGGTAGACCGACGACAGCATCACCATCCAGTTCTCGCGGGGGCTGGCACCGGTGGCCTCCTGCATGGCCAGCGCGGTCTTGAGTGGCTCTACCGCTTCTGCCCAGCGCTCCTGACCCACGTACGCCTGGGCCAGCAGAATCTGGCTGAGGGGCTGCGGCGCCTCAATTTCAGCCTCCAGCAGACGCTTGGCATAGCCCTCTGCCGCCACGTAGTCGCCGATGGACAGCGAGACCTGGCCGGCGGAGTTCAGCAGGCCGCGTATCTGCGAATTGGGCAGGCCCTCCTGCTCCAGGGCGCGGCTGAAATTCTGCAGGGCTCTATCACTATCGCCCTGCTGGTAATAGACGAAGCCGTACATGTTGAGCATATGGGCGGTTTCGTAGCCGCTCAGCTTGCGCTTGCTCATTTGCTCCAGTGACGCCAGGGCCTCGTCCCACTGCTCGGCCTCCATGAAGATCTGCACTTCATTGAGCGTATCGTAGGTGCGCTTGCTCATGCCCACGACCGCATCCTTGGCGGCCAGCCCCGGCGCCAGCAGCAACAGCAGCATCAGAAGCAGGCGGCTCACCCGGCTTTCTCTTCCTGTCACCGGGCTTCCTCCTCCTGGTAGTAGAACATGTTGAGAACGCCCTGCACCTCCACCGCCACACCGTCGATCACCCTGGGCTTGTACTTGAAGCGCTTGGCGGCCTCGATCGAGGGCCGGTAGAACACCGAGTGGGTACAGCGGTCCTCGATGACCCTGACATCCCTGGTGGTGCCGGCAGTGGTTACCGTGTACTCCACCAGGCACTCACCGAAGATCCCCTGCACCGCTGCACGCTGCGGGTAAATGGGCGCGACTTTCACAATCGGCAGGTAATCGCCCTCCCCGGCACCAAAACCAATGCTGCCGCCCTGCAGATTGAGGCCGGCATCCGCCGGCAGCGCCGACACCACCAACTGGGTGGCGGAGGCGTCCATGGACTCCTGAGGCATGGGGGGCACGTCCGGAGTCTCCTGCAGCTGCGGCTTGGGCGGGGTACGGTCCTTGCGCTGGGCGCTCTCCTCGCGCTTTACCCGCACGAACTCAAGCACATGCGCACGGGCCGATTCGTCCAACCGAAGGTCCGACGTGCGAATCAGGTAATCCATAAACCAGCCCAGTGACAGCGCACACACCCCGCCGGCCAGCATGGCGGCCAGCACGTTCAACCAGTGGCGCAGGCCGCGCGGGGTGGCCAAGGCCTTGTCGATAGCGTTGATGCTGCTCGGTTCCAACATGCTCAAGGCTCGCTGGCGGCAATAGCCACGTCAGTGACGCCAGCGCGGGTGGCGGCGTCCAGTACCTCCACCAGCACCTCGTTTTTCGACAGCTTGTCGGCCTGCACCACGACCGACCCGCGGGGATTCTCAGCGTGCAGGCGCTCAATAATCGCGCGCAAGCCGCGAACATCGACATTGCGGCGGTCGATCCACACGCGGTTCTCAGCGTCGATGGCAATAAGGATACTGGCCTGGTCCTGCAAACCCGCGGTGAACGCCAGCGGCCGGCTGACCTGGGTGCCGGACTCCTTGATAAAGGTGGCGGTCACGATAAAAAAGATCAGCATGATGAACACCACATCCAGCATCGGCGTGATGTCGATGTTCGACTCATCTCTGTCGCGGCTGATCAGTCGCCTAAGCACCGGGGCGCTCCGCAATGAAGGAGAAGCGCGCTTCCAGGCGGTCGCGCTCGGCGATGGCCCGGCGCTCGGCAAACTTGCCGATCAGCAGGCCGAAGATAGCCACCACCATGCCCGCCAGGGTCGACACCGTGGCCTTGGACACGCCGGAAGCCATGGAACGCGGGTTGTTGGAACCGGTAGCGGCCAGGGCATCGAAGATCTCCAGCATGCCCGCCACCGTGCCCAATAGACCCAGCAGCGGGCAAACCTTGATGATGGTGCCGATCATTGAGTAGTGCTTGTTGAGTTCGGCACTGATGCGATGCCGCAGGTGGTCGCGATATTGGTGGGCGAACCAGGAGGTCTTGTCACGGCGCGCGTTCCACAGCTTGATGGCGTTGCGGGCATGTTGGGGGTAGACCACGTACAGGAAGTACAGCCGCTCACACAGCAGCGTCCACAGCACGAAGGCCATGAACAGGATCAGCGCCAGGATATTCCCGCCCAGGGATAACAGGTCCCCAAGCCAGGGCAGGTAGGCGTCGATCAGCGCCATCATGCCGGTTGATCTCTCTCCGCACGTTCGGCCACTACCGCCACCGCCTCGTGCTGCAGGATATCGGTGATGGTCTGGGCCCGGCCCTGCACCACGTTGTGCAGCAGCAGGGTCGGGATGGCCACCGTCAGGCCCAGTACCGTGGTGATCAACGCCTGGGAAATACCGCCGGCCATCAGCCGCGGGTCGCCGGCACCGAACAAGGTGATTGCCTGGAAAGTAATGATCATGCCGGTCACCGTACCCAGCAGACCCATCAGCGGCGCCACTGCGGCGATGATCTTCAGCAGCGGCAGGTGCCGGTTGATATGCGGCACCTCGCGCAGTACCGACTCACCCATCTTCAGCTCCAGGGCCTCCACGTCGAGCTCACGGTCTTCACGGTAAGCCTTGAGAATACGACCCAGGGCGTTGTCGTCTCTGGGGTTCTCCAGGTCAGCCAGCTGGCCGCGAATGCGGCGCGACTCCAGCGATAGCGACAGGAAGCGCCACAAGGCCAGCAGTACGCCGCAAATACCGATAGCGATGATGATGTAGCCGATGACCCCACCCTGGCCGATGCGCTCGCGCAGGTTAGGCGCCTGGGTGAGAATCGTCAGCAGCTGACCGCGCACCGGGTCGATGGAGAAGGGGAAGTAGTCGGTCTCACCGGCGGCAAACGCCCGCGGGCCCTGCAGGAAGCGGCTGTCCGGTTGGCGAGAGAACTCCAGCAGGCGGCCGGTTTCCGGAATGTACTGCAGAAACTTGCCGTCCGACACCACGTTGAACAGGCCCACCCGGGTCACCGGGCGCTGTACCTCGGCACCCTCGGCGGTAACCACCGGCAGGGTCTGGGTGACGATCCGGCCCGATTCCACCATCTCCCGCTGCAGCTCGAACCACAGCTGCTCGATCTCACGCAGTTCGGGCAGCCGGTTGGCCTTGCCCATGCGGCCGGCAAAATCGATCAGGAACTTGTTGCGCTCCCCAAACTCGAGCTGGGTCAGCGACACGTGGAACTGAGCCTGGGCATCGCTGGATACCTGCTGGAGCACACCGAACAGTTCCTTGAGGGAGCCCATGCGCTCCTTGAGGCGCTCCTCCAGCTCGCCGATCTGCGCCTCGTTCTGCTCAAAGCGGGCCTCACGCTCCTTGCTAATGGCCTCCTGGCGGCGCTCCTCGGCGATGATGTCATCGAGCATCTGCTGGCGGCGATTGCGCTCGCGGCGAAAATCCCGCAGCCGCTGTTCATTGCTACGGCTCTCCGCCAGCCGGCCGCTGCGCACTGCTTCCAGCAGACCGTCGAGGGTGACCGGATTCTCGGCTTTCTGTTCCGCCACCTCATCCGTTGCGGGGTCCGTGGCGGCATCCTGCGCAGCCACCGGCAGCGCCAGGCAGGCCAGCACCAGGCCTAAGGCCAGCCGTTGTTCCCACAGGGCTCTCGGAGTATTCATCGCTGCACCTCCCGTGAGGGGTCAATCGCCACCGAGATCAGTTCCGGGGCGATTTCCTGGCGTGCCACTTTCAGGCCCTGGTCCACATAGCGGCGCCAGCGTCCCGATGACAGCGGCACCCAGGTATTGTTGGACTGGTCCCAGAAGCCAATGTCGTCGCTGCCCACCACCCGGTACATCAGCGCCACCCGGCCGATGCGCAGAAAATCTGCATCGAAGCTGGCGGTGTCGAGGTCGAGTTTGCCGCGATAGGCCTCGATAGTGCGGCCGTAGTCGTTTTCGATCTGATAGGCCTCCATGACCCGGCGGGTTTTCTCCGCCACCGTCACGTCGGCGCGCGGCAACAGGGCGCGCAGGTCCGCCACCCGGTTCTGGCGCTCATCCAGCAGGAAGGGTACATCGAAGCCGATGAACTGTTCGAGGCCGTCGATCATGCGCGACATAATCGGCAGGATTTGCCGCTCCACCGTCGCCACCTCGGCGATGGAGGTCTGCAGGATCTGGATTTCCTCGGCCTGGTTGTTGAGCTGGCGCTGCAGCATGGCGTTGTACAGCTTGAGGCCGTCCACCAGCTTCAGGTGGGCGTAGTAATCATCCACCAGGTCGCGGGACTCCTCGTGCAGCGCGTCGACCTGTTGCTGCACCCTGCGACCGTCGGCGGTACGGTCAACGCCTTGCCGTTCGATTTCGCCGATGGTGTCAGCCGAAGAGGTGGTGGGAGAGTCCTGGGAAAACGCCGGGCCGGCAGCCAGACAGACCAGAATGAGAAGAGAGTGCCAGGTACGCGACATGCGATGCCCCCCTGCTTAGTGGCAGCGCGAGAATTCACCGCACCGCACTTTATTGGTTGTATATGAAGCATACGCAGGTAACGGCTTCGACCTCCTTGATACAAGTCAAGGGGGCGGCGAGCCGCAAGGGGATTCCAGCGGTGGCTACAACACTGGCAACAAGAATCTGCTAGGGGAATTTGGCAGGGTGCAGAGAACCGCACCCCGCCGAAGCGACTCAGGCGAGGAATTCAGCCCGGGTGCTGGGGTCGGTCTTGAAGGCGCCACCCAGTGACGTGGTCTGGGTCCGCGAATTGACATCCATCACGCCGCGCGCTTTTACACAGTAGTGGGTGGCGTCGATGGTAACGGCGACATTCTCGGTCTCCAGCAGGGTTTGCAGGGCTACCAGCACCTGCTGGGTCAGCCGCTCCTGCACCTGCGGACGCTGCGCGAAAAAGCGCACGATGCGATTGATTTTGGACAGGCCGATAATCTTGTCGCCGGGGATGTAAGCAACCCGCGCCAGGCCGTCGATGGTCACAAAGTGGTGCTCGCAGGTGCTGACCACGGAAATCTCATCCACCTTCACCATCTCTTCCACGCCCATCTTGTTGTCGATGACCGAGATCTTGGGGAAGTGGCTGTAGTCGAGGCCGGAAAAAATCTCATCCAGGTACATCTTCGCGATGCGATGAGGGGTCTCCTGCAGGCTGTCGTCGTGCAAGTCCAGGCCCAGGGTTTCGGCAACGTCGGTGAACGATTCACACAGCCGCTGGTACTTCTCGTCGCGCGACAAACCGTTGTAGACCATGGGGGTCTCCAGACCCCGTTCTACCAGCGCATCGCGCACACGGCGCGCCTCGCTACTGATTGCGAGTTCGACCCGGGCGCCTTCGAGTTTGGCTTCGGTTTTGGCAATAGCTTCCATTCGCTTGTCCTGTTTGCAAAGCTCTGGGGGGATGTACGTGCCCCTACAGGCCTTGGATTGCCTGCGGTGGGACGTGATTTTGTCATGCATATGACACGCAAAACAGGCATATTGGCGTCTTTTACCTGTCCGGAGAGACCATGTCAGACCGCGATTCCAAGTTGCCACCTATCAATCGACGCCACGTACTTAAAGGCCTGGCGGCCGGCAGCCTGCTGCCCCTGCTGGGTGGCAACCTGCTGGGCTGTTCTGACAGTGAAGATACTTTTAACCAAGATCCCGGCGTCGCAGCCAGCTTTCAACACGGGGTGGCCTCAGGCGACGCCCTAGACAATTCGGTCATAATCTGGACAAGAGCCACCCCGGTGAGCCCTGGACTGGTGCGCATTCGCTGGGAAGTCGCGACAGACCAGACCTTCGAAAGCATCGTTGCCAGCGGCGAGGGCACCACCACCGCCGAGGTTGACTACACCGCCAAGGTGGATGTCGGCGGCCTGGATGCCGGTGCTACCTACTACTACCGCTTCGTGGTCCAGGATGTGGCCTCACCGGTGGGCCGCACCCGCACCCTGCCAACCGGTGCGGTGGCTGCTACCCGCTTCGCAGTGGTGTCCTGCTCCAACTACCCGGCCGGCTTCTTCAACGTCTACCGCGAGATCGCCAATCGCGACCTTGACGCCGTGCTGCACCTGGGCGACTACATCTATGAATACGGCGCGGACGGCTACGCCAGTGATCGGGCCGAGGAGTTCGACCGCGTGTCCCAGCCCGGTACGGAAATCCTCAGCCTGGCGGACTACCGCACCCGCTACGCCCAGTACCGCAGCGATGCGGA
>JANQGK010000190.1 GCA_028277365.1 Halieaceae bacterium
TCAGGCGTATCTTCACTCGGACTCCTTGTGGTTATTCGAGCGAGGCTGAAATTGTAACAGGGAACTTCCGCTTTTCGCGCGGCGGAATCGGCGCAGCCCCGGCCCTAAAATCCCGCCATTGGAATGTTGCCACCCTGCCAGGTCTTGTCATAAACGGCGATCAGGTTGGTGAGCTCGTGGATATCCAGGTCCAGATAGGTTTCCGGCACCGGATTGAGGCCCAGCGCAACCAGCACCGCGCCATAGGAAGACTGCGCGTTGGCGTAAGATTCCAACAGGGCCAGGTCAGTACGTAGCGACGCCGCCTTGGTGACCACGCTTTCGACCCTGGAGGCGGCGCTGGAGACTGCCGCGTTGCGGGTGTGTTTGGCAATCTCGCTATCGATGGCCTTCACTTCCCTTGCCTGGTTCAGTTTACGCAAGGAAATGTTGTACTGATAAACTGCCAGGTTGAGCTTGGTCACCACCGCCATGTTTACCGCCAGGCGACGCTGCAGGGCCAGCTCTTCGCGCAGGTCGGAGTTGTCCAGCACCTGCTTGGTGGTGGCCAGGTTGAACAGGTTCCAGCTGACTTCGACGCCCACCTCGTTCCAGGTATTGTTGACCAGCAGGTTGTTGGAATCGTAGCCGTTGTTGTAAGACAGCTCGATGCCGGGTAACAGACGCAGCAGAGCCTTGCGGGTTTCCGCCTGGTCTATGCGAACGTTGTAGATTTCTTCGGCCAGCTCCGTGGAGTTATAGAGGGCAGTAATCTCCAGCTGCACCGGGTCTTCATCGATGCGCGGCAGCACTGGCAGCGCGCTGACATCGGCCAACTCCGCGCCCGGCTCGATGCCCAGCAGCTCTATACCGGAAGAGGTGGGCACGTTGATGACCTGGGCCAACTCGATACGCGCCTCGGTGAGATCCTCGGCCAGGCTTTCCAACTCGCGGATCAGGTCGAACAACTGCCGCTTGAGGCGCAGGTTGGGAAGAATGTTGGTGTACTGGCGGTTCTCGATAACCTGGGAAATCTCGGCATAGGCCTGATTGGCCTCCGCCAGCACGATTTCCACTTCTTTCGCGGTGTTCTGGGCGGCCCAGGCCCGCCAATACAGCATGCGTGCTTGCTGGAGCAGGTTGGCGAGCACGCGCTTGCGGGACTCGCGGGATATCAGGTAGCGATCGGCTTCCTGCTGGGCCTGATAGTAACTCACGCCAAAGTCGAGCAGGTTCCAGGAGGCAGTGAAGTTGCCGACATCGCGATCGCGGTCCTGGGAGGTTGAAGGCTCCAGGGACTCCTCACCGGTTTCCACCGAGATGCTGGTCGAGGCGTTGAAGTTGTTGCGCGACAGCCGGCTGTAGCTGGCGTCCATCTGGGGCAGCATTTCGTAACGAGCCAGCTCAAAACTGCCCAGCGCCACCGCCTGTTCCATGCGGGCGACGCGATGCTCAAGGTTATTCAGGACGGCACGGGACATTACCTCATGAAGGCCGATGGGGCGTTCAAGAGGTGCGCGGAACTGTTCGATGAGTTCCTTATCCTCAGCCAGAACGTCGGAAACGTCACTCTCCGAAAGAGGCTGGGGATTCATTGCACAGCCGGCCAACACGCAGGTGCAAGCCAACCGTCCGAGCTTTAGCAACACTGCAGACGAGGCTCCTAATGGATCAGTTGTATCACAATCCCCACCATGATACCGAATCCTGGTTTAGACTATTGTTTTTGTTATGTTTATGTGAACAGCTTCTTAAACGACTCTGTCGTTATGTGAACAGGTTCTTAATATCATCCAGAAGCTGTTCCAGTTTTTCGACGAAAGTATACCTGGAAGCTTTCTCGAGTTGTGAATCAAGGTTTTCCTTCCCGTCAGCGAACTGTTGCGGCATTTCGTCATCGTATTCACCGGTCGCAGCCTGACCTTCCTCGACTGGTAGCTCTTCGCCGGAAGTCTCCTCGATGCCGGCTGGTACACTCTCCTCGCTCTCAGTGCGGCCCTCGCGATCAACCGGCAGCAGCGCTTCAGCATCGGCGGTTTCTTCTTCCAGGCCTTGGACGGAGATCATGAAGATGCCGGTTGCACTATTGCCGGCGTCATCACGGCCGACCACAAGCACGGCAATCTGGGTCTGGCCGGCCGCAGCTGCCGCCTCGCCGTCCACTTCGAAGGTCATGGTGTCGCCATCGAAGGTCACGTATTGGGGCAGCGGGCTGCCGTCTTCCAGGGTCGCCTCAACGTACACCGCCTCTTGGGGGTCGCTGTGCTCGAACGTGTTTGAAGGCAGGGCGATCGTGGAAGCGCCTTCCGCCAGCACTCGCTGCTCGGTAAGGCTGACGGTCAGCATGACAACCTGATCATTGCCGCTGGGGGCGGCTACCGCAGGCTCACCGGACTCGGCGGCCGCCGGCGACTGAGGTTGCGCTGCGTTGTCGCTGCGATCCTCGCTCACCACGCCGAAATTGCCGCCGCCGCTATCGCCGGCATCATCACCGCTGACGATGCCGCCAGCGTTGTCGAGATCGTCGCCTAGCACCTCGATGGTGAAGGTGCCCGCGGCGGATTGGCCCTGGTCGTCGCTGCCTATGATTTGCACGTCAATCGCTGCAACACCATCGGCCAGGGCCGCAGCACCGTCTACGGCAAAGGTTTGCGTATTGGTGTCGAATGACACGTAGTCCGGCAGCGGGCTGCCGTCAGCCATAACCGCACTCACAGAGATTTCCGCAAACGGGTCGTCGTGGGTGAAGGTATCGGCCGGCAGGGTCACCAGCGTGGTGCCCTCCGCGGTGACCGGGCGATCATCCAGGTTGATGCCGAGGCGTACCCGATCATCCACCACGTTCCAGATGTCGTCAGCCGACTCTGTGATTTCACGGATGGTGTTGCCCAGGTCGCCGTCGTCGGAGTCACCGCCGCCGGGCTGGCCGGTACCGCCGCCGCTACCGTCGTCGGGGCCCGGGCCGCCAGTGCCGGGATCTCCGCC
>JANQGK010000196.1 GCA_028277365.1 Halieaceae bacterium
CGCCGACGAGCGCCAGTTCTACCTGTTTCGGGTACAGGCCGAAGTCTACGGCCGTCAGTCTCCGCAGATGTCGCTGGCCATGCTGCAGCGCGCTGAATGGGAGCGCCAGGCCTACAACCTGTCCCTGGGCGACACCGCGTTCATGCGCCTGCTGACCATGTGGGAGCTCTACAGCGCCGCTCTGCGCAATATCGCCCGCCAGGAGGGCAACCTGTCGACCGGGCTGCTACAGCCCCTGGAGGGGCTGCTGCAGACCCAGTACCTGATTTCTACCTACTCGCCTGAAGCGCCTAGCGGGTTCCAGACCGGGCCCGCGGCGGACGGCAACTTCGCGGAGGAGAACCGCTTCAGCATGATCCGGGTGTCCAACTACAAGCAGGGGCGATCAGTGCTGACGGCAATGCGGGAGGTATACGTCTATAATGAGAGTGAAAGCAGCCCGCTACCGGCGGAAACCAGGGTTCAGCTTGGCGACTGGCACCTTTGGCACCAGAAGCGTGAGGCCGCACTGCAGACCTACACCGAGGCGTGGAATGAACTCAGTGCCCTGGAAGATGGTGAGCGCCTGATACCGCTTTACTTCGGCCAGCCAAAACTGCTGCCAGATCTGCCCGGCGCCAGCAGTGAACCTACGCCGCCGGATGTTGTCACGGGTTATGTGACCGTTTCTTTCAGCGTTACCGAAAAGGGGCGCGTGAAGAATCTGGAAATGGTAGCCAACGAAACCGCCATCGAGGGCGCCGAGGTGGACGACAGCAAGAGCATATCCCTGCTGCGCAATCTCAAGCGCCTTCTCTATCGGCCCAGGCTGGTGGACGGCGAGGCGGTACAGACCGATGAAATCATTAAACGCTATGCTTACTGAATCCCGTGTACAGCCCCTGGAAGGCGCCCGCCCCGACTCACAGCCGCGGCTGCGCCGGTCGGCTACCGTATCCGCGGTGGTCTTGTCCTGTGCACTGCTGGCAGGCTGCCCCAGCTCCAGCACCCAGACGCAGCCACAGACACCGTCAACACCCAGCACCGCCAGTACTCCACCCTCGCCAAGCCAGCCTTCGTCCGGCTCCAGCGGGCAGTCTTCGCCGAGCCAGCCGTCGCCCAGTTCCGGTCAACCGCCGGGCAGCCAGGGCCAACCTGGCCAGCCATCGGCCCCCTCGCAAGGCCCCCAGGGCAACCAGGGGGAACAACAGACGGCTGATGCCGGCGATAGCGGATCCCAGGGGTCCTCATCCCCGGGCTCACAGGGAGAGAGCGGCAGCCAGGGTGGCCCGCAGTCGGGTGGCCCGCAGTCGGGTGGCTCGCAATCGGATGGCGAAAGCAGTGTTCTGGATGGCACTGCCGGCGGTGGTGAAAGCGGCGAGAGCGGTGACAGTGGCGAACTGGTCTTCAATGAAAGCGAAGGCATGGGTGAAGGTGACAGCGCCAGCGAAGCACTGCCCGACTTCAGCGAAGAAGAGTCGCTGGAGGAGGCCATGGAAGGATTTGAGGAGGCCATGGAATCCGCGGCCGCCGAGGCCCAGGGAGAGCAGGCTGGCGGCGGTTTTCCGGGGGAACAGGGCTCCCAGAGCAGCAGTCAGGGCGACGGTCAGACTGCCGGCTACGGTCAACAAGGCCAGGGGGAACAGGGTCAAGGTCAACAGGGTCAGGGCCAACAGGGCCAGACCGCGGGCACAGGCCAAGCAGGGTCCGGCCGGCAGGGGTCTGGCCAACAGGGTTCCGGCCAACCGGGGTCCGGCCAGCAGGGCGGCGGTCCAAGTGGACAGGGTCAGCCCGGTGGCGGGCAACCGGGCGGCTACGGTTCCGGTGTATTGACTCGGGCGGAGCAGGTCGCCATTCTCGATGAGCAGCTCAACAAGGGCACCGGCGAATTCGATGACATCATCCTCCAGGAGCGCGACGTCCAGCGCCGCACAGCCAAAGGTGGCAGCACCGGGGAGGAGGGAACAGAAGCGGCCGGCGGTTACGGTGGATACGGCGGCGAGGGCGGCACGCCCGGTTTCCAGGTTCCGCCCATGGCTGGCGGCGGTGGCGGCGGCGGTGGCGGCATGGGCGCCCCCGAGCCGCGCCCCGGATATGATCAGGAGATGCCGGAGCAGGTGGCCGTCTACCAGCCCCCGGCAGACATTCCGGACGGCTCCGACGACGATGTGGTAGCCCGTCAGCTGCGCGAGGCGGCCATGCGTGAACCCGACCCGGAGCTGCGTGAAAAGCTCTGGGAAGAGTACCGGAAGTACAAGGGAATCTAGTGATGATGCGCTACAGCGACAGACACCGGACGCAACAGGGCTCTGCCCTGAACGCAGTCCTGGGCGCAGTATTGTGCGCCCTGTCGCTGTCAGCCTGCGTCAACCAGACCGTCAAGAGCACCTCTGTTCCCCAGGTCAAGACCCTGGAGACGGAAATCGCCGAGACACAGCTGTTGGATGTAGGCGTGGTCATTTTCGACCCCGGCCTCGATGCCGACGATGACGCCGATTTTGTCTACCCCGGGGTGCGCCGCGCAGAAGCCCGCTACATGCCCTACCTGCTGGTGGAAGCCATCCAGAGCAGCGGCGCCTGGGGCGCGGTGCGAGTGGTACCCGACGACCAGCAGGCCATGGATTTGCTGGTGGAAGCCACCATTATCGAGTCTCACGGCGAAGAGCTGGAACTCAGCGTCCAGGCCAAGGATGCATCCGGCAAAGTATGGTTGGAGAAGGCCTATGAGACCAAGGCCAGCAAATATAGCTACGAGACCAGCCGTACCCGTTTTGACCCTTTCCAGGCGGTATACAACCAGATTGCCAACGACCTGTTGGCCATCCTGCAGCTGCGCACGCCGGACGAGCTCGCCCGCATCCGGCTGGTGAATGAACTGCGCTTTGCCCAGTCCTTCTCCCCCGACGCCTTCGAAGGGTATCTGGAGCAGGACAGCAAGGGCGTGTACCAAATCCAGCGCCTGCCCGCCAAGGACGACCCGATGTTGCTGCGGGTGCGCAAGATTCGCGAGCGCGACTACCTGTTCATCGACACCCTGCAGGCCTACTACGCCTCCTTCAACGGCCAGATGCTGGGGCCCTACCAGGAATGGCGCAAACAGAGCTACGATGAGGCCATCGCGCTGCAGGAACTGCGTGCCGAGTCCCGGCGCCGGCTCATTGCCGGTGCCGTTGCGGTGGCTGCCGGTATTGCCGGTGTCGCCAGCGACAACCGCGGCGCGCGCTCAGCCGGCAACGTGGCTATTGCCGGCGGTGGCTACCTGTTGAAGAGCGGGCTGGACAAACGCACGGAAGCCGACATCCATGTCCAGGCGCTCGAGGAACTCGGGTTGTCCCTGGAATCGGAGATCGCCCCCCAGGTTATCGAACTGGAAGACCGCTCGGTGACTCTCACCGGCACAGTTCGAGACCAGTACGACCAGTGGCGCGAGTTACTGCGAGAGATCTACCAGGCTGAGGTCGGCGAGCTTGAATCCGTCCCCCAGGGTGAGGAGACCTGACCCTGGCGCGTTCCCGGCAACACCTTTCCAGACCGGTTTAATTCATGAGCGAGCACAACAAAACGGTTGAGCCGGTCAGGTTCGAGCCTGCGTCAGGCCCGGCCAAGACCCAGGAGACCAGCCAGCCGGGCCCGGCCACCCCGGCCCGGGGCGGCAGCGCCGGCACCGAAAAGTGGATCCTGCCGGCGCTGGCGGGCCTGCTGCTGGTCGCCTTGCTGGTGTTCTTCTGGCTGCCGAGCCTGGTCGATCCGCGTCCCGTGGAGATCGATACCTCGGCCGACAGCGGCTCTTCCGGTTCCGGCACCGTGACAGCGCGCCCCACGCCAGGCGTGGAGGAATCTTCCCCCTACAACGACGCCCAGCTGGCACGCCAACGCAAGGCCGCCCAGGACGTACTGGCGCAGCTGCTCGAGGTGCAGTTCACACTCGAAGAGATGGGTGTGACCCAATGGGCCGAGGAGGCGTTTACCGCCGCCCAGGCCCAGGCTACCGCCGCCGACGAACTTTACCGGCAGCAGGAATTCGAGGCGGCCACTGAGACCTACCAGGCCGCGCTGGATGCCATGCGCGCCATTGAGGCCAGCATCGACCAGGTGTTCGCCGAGAACCTGCAGGCGGGATTGGGCGCCCTGCTCAGCGACCAGGCCGAGGCCGCGATCAGCGCTCTGGAGCTGGCCGTATTGCTCAAACCGGACGATCCGGACGCACAGGCCGGCCTGGAGCGGGCGCGGAAGCTGGGCCCGCTGCTGGAGCTGCTGGTCGCCGCCAATGCCGCGGTGGATGCCGACGACCTCGACGGCGCCCGGGGCATCCTCAGGGAGGCCACGGAGCTTGACCCGGAGCACGCCGGTGCTGCCGCCCAGCTGGCCAGCGTTGAGCGTGCGATTACCCGCCGCAATTTCAACCGCGCCATGTCTGCCGGCTACCGGGCCCTGGACGATGAACGCTTTGACGAGGCCGAGCGCCAGTTCAAGGCGGCCCGGGCCATTCTGCCGTCCGCATCCGAGCCTGCCGGCGCCATCGAGCAGACCCGCACCGCGCGCACCCAGGCCCAGATCGAAGCCTGGCGCAAACGCGCCGTAGCGGCGGAAGAGAGGGAGGATTGGAACAAGGCGGTAGCCGCCTATCGCGAGATTCTCGATATCGACAGCACGGTGGTATTCGCCCGCAACGGGCTGGCGCGCGGTAATACCCGAGTGCAGATCGACCAGCGCATCAAGCAGGCGTTGGCGAAGCCGGAGCGGTTGGCCGACGAACGGATCTACGCCAACACCCAGGCGCTCTACCGGCAGGCGCTGACCCTGGAACAGAAAGGCCCACTCCTCAAGGAGCAACTGCTGCAGCTGAGTGACCTGCTGGAGAAGGCGGTGATCCCGATCCCCGTGCTGCTGCAATCCGACGAACAAACTGATGTAACGGTTTACAAGGTGGCGCATCTCGGTACCTTCCGGCGCCAGCAGCTGACTCTGAAGCCGGGTGTCTACACCGCTGTCGGGGTCCGCAAGGGTTACCGCGATGTGCGCAAGAAATTCACCGTCGACCACGAGCAACAGAGCATGACCGTGGAAATCGCCTGCACGGAACCGATCTAGATGGCGGCCGCTAACGAGTCGCAGCTGATCAAACCGGCGGCGTTCACTCCCAATACCGGGGAGCCCAGGCGCCGCGGCTTCCGTGCCCGCCCGGTGCAGTTGGGCATGGCCGCATTGCTGCTGCTGTTCCTGCTTGCCTTCTGGTTCTTGTTCACGGCGCATTCCGTGCTGTTTACCTTTGAGCCCGCCTACAGCGAACTCGACATCGACGGCGGCCTGCAGCTGAAGATCGGCGAGCGCTACCTATTGCGCAGCGGCGACTACCAGCTCACCGTTTCGGCACCGGGGCACCACCCCCTGGAGCAGGACTTCACCGTTGACGGCAGTGACAACCAGTCCCTGCACCTTGTGCTTAAGCGACTGCCCGGCAAGCTCAGCTTCGACACCCGCCCTCCCGGCGCCCAGGTGTTGGTAGACGGGGTGGCACTCGGCAACACCCCGCTGGCGGCGCAGGCAGTGGCGGCGGGCGAGCGCGAGCTGCGCCTGCTGGCAGAGCGTTACCTGCCCTACCGCAGCATCATCGAGGTCACCGGCATGGAAGTGGCGCAGGCCTTTGCCGTAGACCTGGAGCCGGCGTGGGCCAATATCGCTATCTCCAGTGTACCGGTGGGTGCCACCGTCTTCGTCGACGGCGAGGCCCGCGGCCAGACGCCGGCGCTGCTGGAAATACTCCAGGGCGAGCACCTGGTCGAGCTGCAGCTGCCGCGCTTCCAGGGCTGGCAGCAGACCCTCAGCGTCAGCGCCGGTGTGCACCAGAACCTGGAACCCATCACCCTGCTACCTGCCAACGGCCTCCTTAACCTGGACAGCCGCCCGCGGGGCGCCAACGTGACGGTGGACGGCGAGTTCGAAGGCCAGACACCGCTCACCCTGAGCCTGGACCCGGACGGCGAGCACCGCATTGCGGTCTTCAAGCCCGGTTACGAGCGGGCGGTGCGCAATCTGGCACTGGAGCCGGAAGAACAACAGGACCTGACCCTGCGCCTGAAGGCCCGGCTGGGCGACGTGGAGGTGCGGGTGCGGCAGGCACAGGCGGAGATTTTCGTCGACGGCGTCTCCCAGGGTAACGGCAGCAAGACCCTGTCCCTGCCGGCTTTCGAGCAGACCCTGGAAGTGCGCCTGCCCGGACACCGCAGCTACCGGCAGCGCTTTACCCCGCGGCCAGGCCTGGCCCAGGTCATTCCGGTTACTCTGCTGACTGAGCAGGAGGCGCGGCTCGCGGAGCTAAAGCCGACCATCACCTCACCAGCAGGGCAGACGCTCAAGCTGTTTACCCCCACCGGCAGCTTTACTATGGGCGCATCGCGACGTGAGCCGGGCCGCCGGGCCAACGAGGTGCTGCGACCGGTCACGCTGACGCGCATGTTTTACCTGGGTATCCAGGAGGTCAGCAATGCCGGTTTCCGCAAATGGCGCAGCGAGCACAATTCCGGCCTGGTGGAGGGCAACACTCTCAACCGGGACAGCCAGCCGGTGGCCTCGGTCAGCTGGGAAGAGGCGGCCCTGTACTGCAACTGGCTGAGCGAGCAGGAGGGCCTGCCGCTGTTCTACCGGACCAAGAACAATCGTGTCATCGGCTTCGACGCCGATTCCCATGGCTACCGCTTACCCACCGAGGCCGAGTGGGCCTGGGCTGCTCGGGTGAGAGGCGAAACGCTGCTGAAGTATCCCTGGGGCGACAGTTTCCCACCCCCGGAGGTGCTGGAGAATTACGCCGATACCAGCAGTTCCTATATCACCGGGCGCATCGTCAGCAACTATAACGACGGCCACCCGACCTCAGCGCCGGTGGGCAGCTTCCGGGCCAATCACAACGGCCTCTATGACATGGGCGGCAATGTGGCCGAGTGGGTGCACGATATCTACACCCTCACCGAGTCCACGGAGCTTTCCCAGAAGGATCCGCTGGGCGCCCAGACCGGCAGCAACAACGTGATTCGCGGCGCCAGCTGGTCACACGGCACGGTGACGGAACTGCGCCTGTCGTTTCGCGATTATGGGCAACGCGGCCGCGATGACGTAGGATTTCGTGTTGCCCGTTTTGCCGAGGAAGCCCAGTGACAACAGCGCCCGACGCAAGCCCGAACCAAAGCCGCCGCCCGGCGCGCGCATGCAGCGCAGCGGCGCTGGTGCTGCTGTTCAGCAGCCTGCCGCTGGCGGCCCAGACGCCCGCCGAGCGGCCGCCAGAGCAGGTCGAGACCCCTGCCGAGCAGGACCCGTCCGCGGCGGATACACCGGACCTTCCCTCTGCCACAACAGCCGACACAGCGGACGCTGCGCCCACCGAGCCCGAAGACCCCTTCGACTACGAGGCCAGCGAGCAGATCTCCGAGGACCTCTCGGTATCGTTCCCCGTGGATATCTGAACCCAGGACCCAACCATGAAATTGCGCCTATCCTCCGAATTCGTGTTCCAGCTGTTTGCCCTGCTGATCATCGTGATCATGGTGCACGCAGTCTATGTCGGCCTGATCCGGCCCAGTGCCGACGCGGTGCTGCTGGCCCAGGCCGAACTGCTGGCGGCGGGTGCAGACCTGGTGCCGGAGCGCTCCATCTACGTGGTGATTCGCGACCTGGAACAGGAAGCCTGTTTCATCCTGCTGCTGTGGGCGCTGGCGATCATGGGCTATAAAGCGCGCCGGGTCATGGACGAACAGCAGCTGTTGGAACAGCGCCTGGTCGACGTGCCCGCCGGCACCAGCATCCTGCCCGAGGACGCCAGAGAGTACTCCCGTTCGCTGGAGGCCCTGGATGAGAAAACCCAGGACTTTCTGCTGCCGCGGACCCTGCTGGCCGCCCTGCAACGTTTTGCCACTACCTCCAGCATTCCCGCGGTGTCGAATACTATTCGCGAGCAGTGCGAGGGGGAATCCGACCGCCTGGACTCGGAGCTGTCCATGGTGCGCTACATCGCCTGGGCCATTCCCTCGATCGGGTTTATCGGCACCGTACGCGGTATCGGCGACGCTCTCGGTCAGGCTTACGAGGCCGTGGAAGGTGATATCAGCGGAGTAACGGCCAGCCTGGGCGTGGCCTTCAACAGCACCTTCGTGGCGCTGGTCCTGAGCATCATCATCATGTTTTGCCTGCACCAGCTGCAGCTCTCCCAGGAGCGCCTGGTGCTGGGCTGCCAGCGCTACTGCGACAAGCGCCTGATGCGTCACCTGACGGTGCACTGAGATGACGCTGCCCATTCTCGATATCAACGATGCCAGCCTCGGCCTGTGGCGCGACGGCGAGATGGCCCTATCCAGTCCCGGCTATGCCCTGCTGGAAGGCTCAAGCTACCGCTTCGGTGAAGCCGCACGAGAGCAGGCGCGGCTGCACCCGCGCCAGATCAACCACCGCTACTGGTCGCAGCTGGACACCGAACCATTGACACCGGCCTTCGGTCCCGGCCGCCACACCGCGGACCTGGTGCACTCCCACCTGCTGGCCATTCACGAGGCCGGTGGCCGCCCCGAGCAGGTGGTACTGGCAGCACCAGGCAGCCTGCAGCACGACCAGCTGGCGTTGCTGCTGGGGATCATCGAGCAGTGTCCGTTCTCAGTAGCAGGGCTGGCTGACCGCGCCGTGGCCGCCGCCGCCAGCCAGCCGGTGGGCGAGTACAACTGGCATGTCGAGCTGCAGTTCAACCAGGCCCTGCTGACCGGCATGCGCCATGAAGCCGGAGCCCTGGTGCGGGACAACATGGTACCGATCCCTGGCAGCGGCTGGCTGGCCTTCCAGGAAAGCCTGGCGCGAGCGGTGGCAGAGGCGTTCATCCGCCAAACCCGCTTTGACCCGCGTCATTCGGCGCGCGATGAACAGGCGCTATTCGACGCTCTGCCCGGCATTCTTCGCAAGCTGCTCAACGCCAGTGAAACCAACGTGGAATTTGACGGCCGCCAGGCCCGGGTGGAGCGCAGCAGCCTGGCAGAGGCCTGCGACAGTCACTACCAGCGCATCCTGCGTACCCTGGCCGCCGGTGATGCCCGGGTGTTCCTGGGGTCGACCTTGTTTGCGCTGCCCTCCCTCACCGAGTTGATGCCGGACGCCGTGCAGTGCGACGCCGCCGCAGTCAGTACCGGCGTGGCCGGCCACCAGGACAAGGTGCTGGCTGATGACGCCGGCATTCGTTTCATCACCAGCCTACCGGCCCAAGCCGCTGCACCAGCGAGCGCTGCGCCGGCAAGCGCTGCGCCACCGTCCGCCGCACCATCGCCCGCGCCGGCGGCACAGCCGGAGATTGAGCAAATCGAGCCCAGTCGCTGTCAAATAGAGTTCAATGCCGGGACATTGCATATCCAGCCGCTGTCTGGCCCGACCCCGGTACTCAATGGCCAGCCTCTCGGTGGTCAGTCGCAGCTGGGCGACGGCGACCGGTTGGAACTGCCGGATGGCAGCAGCTGGCGGCTAGTGAAAGATACCGCCGGAGACGGCTCGCGGTAACCGACTGACGGGACCATGGCACGCAAACGCAGGGCATCCACATTCAACTTGAGCTTCCTGGACATCATGTCCTGCGGCTTTGGAGCCGTGGTGCTGGTATTCCTGATCATCGACCACGCCATCGTCGCGGAAACCGAGGAACTCAATGCCGACCTGATGTCCGAGGCCAACCTGCTGGAAGAGGAAGTGCTGGAGGGCAAGGAAGGCCTGGTGCGCCTGCGCAACACCCTCTCCGAAGTGGATTACGACATTGTCGAGGCCCAGGGCCTGGCCACCCGTATCAGCGAGGAGATCGAGCAGTACCAGGCTCAGGTCGAATCCCTGGAGCAGGACGGCTTTACTGAGCGCTCCGACATCGAGGCGCTCAAGGCGGAGATCCAGCAGCTCGAGGACGAGGTCAAGAAGCTCAAGGCCGCCAGCGAGGACACCGGCGGCGTCAACGCCCGCACCTTTATTGGCGACGGCAACCGCCAGTACCTCACCGGCCTCAACCTGGGCGGCCGCAACATCATGATCCTGCTGGACAGCTCGGCCAGCATGCTGGCTGAGGAACTGGTTAACATTATTCGTCTAAGGAATATGCGGGAGCCGGTGAAGCGCGATGCCGCCAAGTGGCGCCGCGCTGTGGAAACCGTCAGCTGGCTGACCGCGCAGCTCCCGGTCAACAGCGAGTACCAGGTTTACGCCTTCAACACCGCGGCCAATCCGGTGCTGGTGGGAACCGAGGGTAGCTGGCTGGACGTGGGGGACCAGGAACAGCTCAATTCGGTGGTGACCGCCCTCGACGCGCTGGTCCCCAACGGAGGTACCAGCCTGGAGAACGCCTTCCAGACAGCGATAGAAATGACGCCGATGCCGGACAATATTTTCCTGATTACCGACGGCCTGCCCACCCAGGGCGCCACCGCGCCCCGGGGCAATACCATCAACGGCCGCGAACGCATGCGCCTGTTCGAGCGGTCGATCAGGCTGCTGCCGGCGTCGATCCCGGTCAACGTCATCCTGGCGCCTATGGAGGGCGATCCGATGGCGGCCTCTGCCTTCTGGCAGTTGGCGCAGATGACCTCCGGCTCTTTCCTCAGCCCCGCCGAGGACTGGCCCTGATGGCGAGGCAGCGGCGCGCCACGGAGGAGTTCAGCCTCTCCTTCCTCGACGTAATCTGCTGCGGCTTCGGCGCGGTGATTCTGCTGTTGATGATCACCAAGACCGTGCAGCCGCAGATTATCGAGGCCTCGGCCGTCAACCTGGAGGGGCGGATCGCCGCCCTTCAGGAGCAGCTGTTCGAGCTGCGCGGCGAGACCCATATCCTCAATCGCGACCTCAACGCCAAGCACGAGCAGCTCTCTGAGAACGAGGAGCGTATCGCCATCTTGCGCGGCCGGCTGGCGGCGGTGAAATCCCAGCACGACGCCTTGGCGGTGCAAACTAATTCCAACGACATCATCGAAAGCCAGCTCGCGGTGGCCCGCCAGGAGTTGAGCGAGGAAATGAAGCGCCTGCTGGGCCTGGAGTACAAAAGCAAAAACAACCTGATCGGCGGCATTCCTGTCGACAGCGAATACATCATCTTCGTGATCGACACCTCCGGCTCCATGTTCTCCTACAGCTGGGATCGTATGCTGCGTGAGTTCGAAGCCACCCTTAGCATCTACCCGGAGGTGAAGGGCATCCAGGTGATGAACGACATGGGCCAGTACATGTTCTCCCGTTACCGCGGCCAGTGGATTCCGGATACCCCCGGCCGTCGCAAGGTGATTATGGACCGCCTGCGCACCTGGAACGTGTTCAGCAACTCATCCCCGGTGGAGGGCATTACCCAGGCCATTCGCACTTTCTACGCGCCAGACAAGAAAATCAGCATCTACGTGTTCGGAGACGAGTTCACCGGCGAATCAATCCAGCAGGTGGTGACGACCGTAGACCGCATAAATCGGGCAGACAACCAGGGTAATCGTCTGGTCCGGATTCACGCCGTGGGCTTCCCGGTGCAGTTTGCGCGGCAGCGTCATTTACAGACGACGGGAATCCGATTTGCTACGCTGATGAGAGAACTGACGCACCGGAATGGAGGGACCTTTGTTGGGCTCAACGATTTCCGCTAACGCCTTCTGCGCTGTTTCCCGCGCCGGCCGGCGCCTGCTGGGCCTGGTCTCCGTATGGGCTGCCGTATTGCTGGTCGGCTGTACCAACCAGGTCGAGGTCAAGGGTCAGTTCCCGACCCCCGTACTCGACAAGCTGCCGCTGAAGATCGGCGTGTACTACGACCCGGAATTTCGCAGCCACGAGTTCTACGACGAGGCCGACAGCCGCGAAGAAACCGACTGGATCGTGCGCACCGGCGAGGCCCAGGTAGAGATGTACAACACGCTGCTGCCGGGCATGTTCGAGCAGGTGGTAATGCTCAATGAGCTGCCGCGACGCGACCGGGTCGACACGGTGCTGGAGCAGGACCTGGACGCGGTGTTGGTGCCTCATGTCCAGGAACTGCAGTACTCGATCCCCAATCACACCAAGATCAACGTCTTCGAGATCTGGATGCGTTACCGCTACGAGCTGTACGCCCCGGACGGTGAACTGCTCGCCGAATGGTCCATGACGTCCTACGGCAAGACGCCGACCGCCTTTCTGCGGACCGCTGAAGCGGCGGTCAACCTGGCGGCGGTGGTCGCCCTGCGCGATGCCGGCGCCAATTTCGCTATGAACTTCACCCGGGTGCCTGAAATTCGTACCTGGATGGATGCGCGGGAGCAGGGCCCGATGGCGACCGCGGATGCGGCAAGCGATGAGGAGGAAACCCTATGAAACACCAGCTTGCACTGACAATGGCGGGCGCAGCACTGCTGCAGGGCTGCGTTACCTCCACCGTGGACGAGGTGCTCTACCAGGGGTCCAAGGCGGAAGACCTGGTGGGCGACGCCTCAATCGTGATCATGGGGCGTCGTCACGCCAGCGACTACGAGACCGAACCCGACTTCATCGAATGCGTTGGCAAGCACATCCAGCGCCGCGACGACAACATCCGAGTGATGTCGGAGCTGGAGTTCATGAACGAACTCTACCCTTGGTTCGAACCGCGCACTGCGCCGCTGCGCCCCGCCGACATCCAGCGCATGATGGACGTGCCCCCAGTGCGGGACAAGCTGGCCTCCATGAATACCGAGTACATGGTATGGATCGACGGCGAGACCGTCCGTACCGGCGGCGCGGGCTCCATGACCTGCGGCATCGGCCCCGGCGGCGCCGGCTGCTTCGGCTTCGGTACCTGGGGCAACGACAGCAACTACGAGGCCACCATCTGGGACTTCACCGACCAGGAAGAGGTGGGCCGCATGAGCACACAGGCTTCAGGCCAGTCCTACATGCCCGCTGTGGTGGTACCCATCCCCATCATCGCCCCGGTACAGGGTACTGCCTGCGACGGGCTGGGCGACCAGCTCCTGGAGTACTTCAGTGCTGAATACTAAAAATCTTGCCTGCCTCTCAATTCCCCTGGCGCTGGCCCTGCTGAACGGGGGCTGCGCCTCCAACCCCGCCACCGGCGGTACCGATATCGTGCTGATGTCGGAGAGCCAGGAAATCAAGATTGGCCGCGAAGCGCACGAGAAGATGATAGAGGAAGGCGCCGCCTACCAGAACCAGGCGCTGCAGGACTACGTCAATCGCGTCGGCCAGCGGGTGGCGGCCACCAGTGACCGGCCCGACATCAAATACACTTTCACCGTCATCGACAGCGAGCAGATCAACGCATTCGCGCTGCCCGGCGGCTACATCTACATCAACCGCGGGCTGATGGTGTACCTGGACAATGAGGAGGAGCTGGCAGCGGTGCTGGCCCACGAGGTCGGCCATGTCACTGCGCGGCACGCCGTGCGCCAGAAAACGCAGACCACTACCAACAGCATCCTTGCCCAGCTGGCCTATGTGACCACCGGCAGCGCCGACCTGGCCCAGGCCTCGAACTTGTACGGGACCAGCCTGGTGCGGGGTTACGGTCGTGAGATGGAGCTGGAAGCCGACGGCGAGGGAGCTGAGTACCTGTACAACGCCGGCTACGACCCCAACGCCCTGCTGGACGTGATCGGCGTGCTCAAAGACCAGGAAGACTATCAGCGGGCGCGGGCCAAGGCCTCTGGCCGCCAGCCCCAGTCCTATCACGGCCTGTATGCCACCCACCCCCGCAACGATAAGCGCCTGCAGCAGGTGATTCGCACCGCGGCCGGGCTGGAGCCGCGCTATGACCTGGCACCGCCCGACACCGAGGAGTGGCGCCAGTACACCCAGGGCATGTCCTACGGGCAGAGTAGCGCGCCGGCGGAACGGGCAGAGAATCGCTATTACCACAACAAGCTGGGGTTCACCTTCGAAGTCCCTGAGGGTTGGAGTGTGGAAAGGGGCAGTCGCGCCATCACCGCCGCCGCCGACGACGGCAGCGGCAAGCTCACCCTCACCCTGCAACGCTATGACAAGTCCAGCACGCCCAGTATGTTCCTGTCGCAGAAGATGAACGCTCCGGACCTGATGCAGAGCGAACCCTTAGTCCTGGAGGGCCTGACCGGGCATACCGGTGTTGCGCCCTACGACGCGGGCAATCGCCGCCTGGCGATGGCTTACCGGGGCAGCCTGGCCTACCTGTTCGAGGGTGAGTCTACCGGAGGTGAATTCACGGCTCTGGACGGGGACTTCATGACCGTCATCAAGAGCTTCCGCCCTATCAGGCCCGCAGAGCGTGAACCTGAGAATCGCCAGTCCGTCGAGTGGGTGCAGGCTGAGCCGGGCGACACCATGGCGATACTGGCCCGCGGTGTGCGGATTCCCGATGCGGAAAACCAGCTGCGCCTGATGAACGGCTACTACCCTAAAGGCGAGCCCCGGGCGGGCGACTGGATCAAGACCGTTAAGGAAGAGCGCTAGGCTCCGGCAGTGCCTCCGCCGGTCGCCTGCACCAACACCCACGGAGCAACCACGACCGCCCACACCTCCGGGTTGCTGTCATACCAGGCACTGGCCTGCTCATCGGTCACCCCCGCCACCTGGCCGCCGGCGATCCAGGCTTCGAACTGACCCTTGTTGTCGCGGCGTAGCTGGATCGCGACCTCAACCAGGTCCATGTTCTCTTGAACCATGACCACCGCACCTCTGGCGTAGTGGGGCTGCAGGTCGTGCCACGGAATTCGGGCGGTCTGGCTGTGAAACTCGGCGCGCAGCGCCGCGTCGGCATTCCCCTCAGCCATAGTTCTCGTCGGCCACGAAGGGATTGGTCGCGCGCTCGTGACCGAAGTTGGAGGTGGGGCCGTGGCCGGGAATAAAGGTGATGTCATCACCCAGCGGGAACAGCTTGTCACGAATCGAACTGAGCAACTCGGCGTGATTGCCACGCGGGAAGTCGGTCCGGCCGATCGAGCCCTGGAACAGTACATCACCCACCCAGGCCAGTCGCTGGCCCTCGTGCAGGAAAACGACATGGCCGGGCGTGTGCCCGGGGCAGTGGAACACCTGAAGTGTTTGCTCACCCACGGTGACAGTATCGCCGTCTTCCAGCCAGCGGTCGGGCACGAAAGGCGGCGCTTCCGGCATACCCGCCATGCGGCACCACTCCGGTAGCTTGTCGATCCAGAAGGCGTCCCCTTGTGCCGGCCCCTCGATGGGTACCTGCAGCTTCTCGCGCAGCTCCGAGGACGCCGCGCAGTGGTCCATGTGGCCGTGAGTAAGAAGAATCTTTTCGACCGTCGCCTGCATCTGCTCCACGGCACCCAGCACCCGGTCGATATCACCCCCGGGATCGACAATGGCGGCGCGGCCGCTGGCCTCGCACTTGAGGACGCTGCAGTTCTGCTGGTAGGGCGTAACAGGGACGATGGAAACCTTGATAGACATGCTGGACTCTGTGGCCTGCGGGGGTCGGGATCATAGCACAGGCACCCGCGGGGTGATGCTGCTAAGCTTGCCGCGAGCCAGTCATTCCGGGCGCCGTCGGCGGCGCGCGGCCACCGAGAACTGAGAGAACCCGCATGAGCCAGATACCCACCTTGACCGATGCCAGCCTGACCCTGGAAAACCGGGTCGCAACCCTGACCTTCCAGCGCGATGACGTGCGTAATGCCCTCACCGGGACCGGACTGGTAGACGACGTCGTGCAGACCGTGGCCTGGGCCAACCTCAACCGCGAGGTATCCGCCCTGATCATCACCGGCGCCGGCAAGGCCTTCTCCTCAGGCGGCAACGTCAAGGAGATGCGCGACCAGCAGGGTATGTTTGGCGGCGCGGCGGCAGAGATCCAGGAACGGTACCGCCAGGGCATCCAGCGCATTCCGCTCGCCATGCACGACATCGAGGTACCCACTATCGCCGCTATCAACGGTGCCGCCATCGGTGCGGGCTTCGACCTCGCCAATATGTGTGACATCCGCATCGGTTGTCCCAACACACTGCTTGGAGAAACCTTCATCAACCTGGGGATCATTCCCGGGGACGGCGGGGCCTGGTTCTTGCAGCGGGTGGTGGGCTACCAGCGGGCAGCGGAGCTAACCCTGACCGGGCGCCTGGTGCAGGCGGAGGAGGCGCTGGAATACGGCATCCTGATGGAGCTGGTACCGTCTGAGGATCTGCTGGGCAGGGCGAAGGCCATCGCCGCGGAAATCGCTGCCAAGCCGCCGCGCGGTGTACGCATGACCAAGCGCCTGCTGAAAGCCGCGCAACGCATGGAACTCAAGGACCTGCTGGACATGAGTGCCAGCCTGCAGGCCATCAGCCACCAAATGGACGACCATCGGGAAGCGGTATCCGCCTTCCTCGACAAGCGCGACCCCAGTTTCAAAGGAGACTGAGGCGCAGCCCGGCTGTCGACTCAGTCCAGCACTTCAACGGCATCCCCTACCCGCAAGCTGCCGCCCGGCTCATACAGGAGATTCTGACCGAAATACACCTGGCGGTCTGCGCCGCGCCGGTAGCTCGCCAGGGCACGCAATATCTCCGGGTGCTTCTCACCCGTGCGCTGGTCCAGCGAGGGCACCGCGCAGCGGGCACAGGGCTTGGCCACCTCGAACTCCACGTCACCGATGCGAATGCGGCGCCAGCCGTCCTCAGCGTGCGCCTCACAGCCCTCCACCACCAGGTTGGGCCGGAAACGGTCCAGGCCCACCGGCTGCGTCAGACGGCTGTTGAGTTCGTCCAGGGCGCTGGCTGACAACAGCAGCAGCGGAAAACCGTCTGCGAAGCTCACAGTTTCGCCTCCGCTGGCGTAGCGGCCGTCGACGAGGCGCCGGCACTCCTCGCCCATGTACACCAGTCGCAGCGGGCGCTCGAGTACCTTCTCCAGCCAGCGCGCGGCGGCCGGGCCGGCATCCCGCGCCGGCACCCTGTCATCCCAGATATTGACGAATAGCGTTTTGCCGTCGTCAGGGACCGCGACCTCGATGTCCTCTTGATCCATTGCCAGGCGCAGGCCGTCCACCAGCGGCTCCGCCTGCAGGCGCGCCATGACCGGCATTTCCCGCTGAGAGGCGAAGCGGCCCGTCTCGTCCACCAGCATCCAGCGCCGATCGCCCCGCGGCCCGAAGCGATCCAGCACCATGCTGTCGACGTCGATACCACGCCCGGATTTGAGCGGATAAATATGCATTGATCTGAGGGAATACACGGTCTGTCTCACGAACGGGTAATTGGCCGGGGCGCGGCCCCAAGAATAAACTATAGTTGGAGCGAGGGAACAGGGTTTCACAATGCACCCATACCACCGTAGGGATATCCTTAAAATGGCGGTTGCGGGCGGCGGCTTGGGCCTGCTCGGTTCGCGACCTGCCCTACCAGCCGTTGGCGCAGACTACGACGTGGTGATCGTGGGCGCAGGCGTGGCCGGCATGACCGCGGCTCAACTCCTGAGCCGGGCCGGGCCAGGGCTCAAGGTACTTGTACTGGAAGCGCGGGACCGCGTGGGCGGCCGCCTGCTCACCCTGCACGACCGGAATGTGCTGCCGTCACACGGTGTCGAGGTGGGCGCCCAGTTCATTCACGGCAGCCAGGCTCCGAGCTGGGAACTCATCAAACGCTACGATATCGCCACCCGGCCGCGGGTGCCGGACGGGGAAGCCAAGTTCCGCTTTCTGGACGGCAGCCGACCGGACTGGGACCGCCTCGAGGCGTTGCACCAGGAAGCCGGCGAGGCCCTGGCGTCGGAAATCGGCCCGGACGTTTCCTACCAGGCCTTCGTGGAAACCCTCACCGCCGACCCCCGGGAACGGGAAATGATGTACACCGAGGCCCTTAGCTGGTCGGCCGAGCCGGATCGCATCAGCGCGCGTGCCGTGATCAAGGATGGCGCCCTGTGGAACGACTGGCACGACCAGGACTTCCAGGTAATTGGCGGCTACAGCTCCCTGGCCGAACGCATGGCGGCGGAAATAGAGGGCCGTATCCAGCTGCAGAGCCAGGTCACGGACATCTTCTACCGGCGCGGCCTGGCGGGCATTCGCTACAAATACCGCGGCATCACCACGGCACTGACCTGCCGCCAGCTCATCGTCACCACCCCCGTCGGCGTGCTGCAGGGCGGCGGCGTGGAGATCCAGCCGCCAGTGCCCGCCAGCACCCAGCGCGCCATAGATAGCCTGGAGATGGGTCAGGCGGTGGTGGTACCAATGATTTTTTCGGAGCCCTTCTGGGGCGCGGACGCGGCGCCAGGCGCCTGGTCCGACTACGCCGACCGTATCAGCTTCTACTTCCCGCACCCGCCACAGGCCGGCGGCAATGCGGTGTTGGGCTGGTTTACGGGTGCTGCGGCCCAGGAGCTGAGCGACCTGGGACCGGAAGCCGGCCTGGCACGTGTGATTCGATGGCTGCAGGAGGCCAGCGGCCAACGGGGGCTGGCAGACAAGCTCGCCTGGCACTACTTCAAGGACTGGGTGACCGATCCCTACACGCTGGGCTCCTACTCCTTCACCCGGCCAGGGGGCCACGGCCAGCGCCAGGTCCTGGCCGAGCCGGTGGCGGATACCCTGTACTTCGCCGGCGAAGCCACGGCACCGCCGCCGCACTACCAGACGGTGCACGGCGCCTATCTCAGCGGCAAGCGCGTCGCGCAGCAGGTGGCGGGCACTTTGAAGGTGGGCGAGGTCCAGCTTTAGCCGGGCTGGGCGCCCCCGGCTAGGCACCCCCGGCTAGGGCGCCCCCGGCTAGACGGGACTCAACCGTCGCCGGCGGCGCTGCGCGGCGGGCGCAGCGGTTCTTCCTGCTCGGGCTCGGCGGCCTGGATCTGCTCCAGGAAGGATGGTCGATCGGGGTCGCCGTCCGTGCCGTAGTTTTGCGCCGTCATTACATCCGCGTGCCAGTCGCCGAACACGGTCTTGTCCACCTGGCCTTCCAGCTCTGCAACGATCAGCGATACCGTCGCGTCACCGGTAACGTTGACGGCGGTGCGCACCATATCGAGCAGGCGATCAACGCCAATGATCATGGCGATGCCCTCCACCGGCAGACCTACCTGCTCCAGCACCAACGCCAGCGTAATCAAGCCGACACCGGGCACACCGGCGGCGCCGATCGAGGCCATTGTCGCCGTTAGCACCACGGCTGCCAGGTCACCCATGGAGAGGTCCACTCCGTACACCTGGGCGATGAACACGGTAGCGACGCCCTGCATGATCGCAGTGCCGTCCATGTTCACCGTAGCCCCCAGCGGAATGGTGAAACCCGCTACCGAGGGCTTGACCCCCAGGCGTTTCTCCACCGCGCGCAAGGTGATCGGCATGGTCGCCGCCGAGGAGGAGGTACTGAAGGCAAATGCCCATACCGAACGCATCTTGTACAACAGCACCGAAGGCGGCAGCCCGGTCAAGGCCTTCAGCAGCAGGCTGTAGGTCACCAGGCCGTGGAATACGAGGATGCCGAGCACGGTGAGGAAGTACTTACCGAGATCTACAATGGCGGTGAAGCCCAGGTGAGCAAACAGTTTGGTCAGCAATGCGAAGACGCCGTAGGGGGCTATCAGCATCAACATGGCGACCATCTTCATGATGAGCACTTCGAAATCCTGGAAGAAGCCGCAAATGCGCTTGCCCGCCTCGCCGGAGCGGGTGATGGCAAAGCCGATAAGCAGGGCGAACACAATCACCTGCAGCATATTGCCGTTGGCCATTGCCGCAACCGGGTTCGAGGGCACGATTCCCACAATCACGTCGGCAATGGACGGCGCCTCGTTGGGAACAAAGTTGGCCTCCCCCGGCAGCTCCACACCCTCTCCCGGGTCAATCGTGAGCGCCATGGTCAGGGCCACCGTCACCGCGATACCGGTAGTAAACAGATACAGGGCCACTGTGCGCAGGGCGATCCGGCCCATGCGGGCATTGTTGCCCAACTGGGACGCGCCGCAGACCAGGGAAACGAAAACCAGCGGCACCACCAGCATCTTCAGAGAGGCCACAAAGATGCGGCCAACCACGTCGAATAGTCCGCCCACTAACCAGGTATCAATCAGGTTCTGAAGGGTTGCGGGCATGAACTGCGCGCTAGTGGTGAAATTGAGCAGCGAGCCCAACAGGATTCCGGCGACCATGGCGATCAGGATGCGCGTGGTCAGAGTCATGTTATCTCCGAGAATTCAGTGCGGTGTTGTCGGCAATCAGGCGCCGCACTCTACCCCACCGGGGGGCATTGAACAACCGCCGGCCAGGCGCCCGCAAGTTAGTGATCACTCTTTTTGAAGGGTCCGGACACCCGGCCCTGGACCCCGAGATTGTCACAGACAGACCAGTCGTTGGCGTACCGCTTGCGAGCGCCATCGGCCCGCGCCGCGATCGCGGGCAATTCAGGCAGTGCCCGCCGCCTCAATGGTCCAGCTCCCGGGGAAACAGCCGGTCGATCAGCCGACCACAGCCCGCCTGGAGGCTTGCCCAACTGTCGACGTCCAGTTCCAGGTGGGCAAAACCCGCCGTTGGCAGATTGTCCAGCACCGCCTCCCCGCAGGCCCAGTTCACCAACTCGGTGAAAGCCGGGTTGTGGCCGATCAGGAACAGCGGGTCTTCGCTGTCATCACACTGACGCAGCCAACCGACCAGGTCGTCGGCTGAAAAGGTGTACAAGGCTTCTACAGTCACGTGGGTCAGGCCCTGGAGTTCCGGCCAGCCGTCTCGCAGGCCGCCGAGAGTGAGCTGAGCGCGCCGGGCGGGGCTCACGTGAACCGTCTGGGCGTCTATGCGCTGGGACAGGGCGCCCCCCATCTGCGGCGCATTGCGACGTCCACGGCGATTGAGGTCGCGCTCACGGTCGGAGGCGCCGGGGTCGTCCCAGGCCGATTTGGCGTGCCGCAGCAGGTAAAGTGTTTTTGCCATGTGGGAGGTGCCGAACTTTCGCACCATAGTAGCGCAACTGCGAAAACGCATCGACTTGAGCGTGCCGGCCCCAGGGCAGGCTGCAGGCCCGTCACAGCCCGCCTATACTGAACCAGGTCGCAGGTCCAAAGCGCTGCGACAGCAGAATAACAATCACACAGGCAGACCCTACATGAGCTATTTCATTACCGGTGGTACCGGCTTCCTCGGTCGCTTCTTCCTCGAGCAACTTGCCCAGCGCGAGGGCACGATCTACGTGTTGACGCGAGCCGGCTCCGAGCACAAATTCGAAGCCCTGGCGGAGCGACTCGACACGCTGTCAGACCGCCTGGTGCCGGTCACTGGTGACCTCACTCAGCCAAAGCTTGGACTCGACGACACCAAAATTGCGGAACTGCGCGGCAACGTCAGCCATTTCTGTCACTTCGCCGCCATCTACGATATCGCCGCCAACCTGGAGGACCAGCAGGCCGCCAATATCGACGGTACCCGCAACGCGGTCGAGCTGGCCGGCAGCCTCGAGGCGGGCTGTTTCCACCACGTCAGCTCGATTGCCGCCGGCGGCATGTACCAGGGTGTGTTCCGTGAGGACATGTTCGAGGAGGCGGAAAACTACAGCCACCCCTACTTTCTGACCAAACACGACTCCGAGGGTATTGTACGCAGGGAATGCCAGGTACCCTGGCGCGTCTACCGGCCGGCCATGGTGGTGGGCCACTCCGAAACCGGAGAAATCGACAAGATCGACGGCGTCTACTATTTCTTCAAGTCCCTGCAGAAACTGCGTAGCGCCCTGCCACCCTGGGTGCCGCTGGTGGGCCTGGAAGGCGGCAAATTCAATATCGTGCCGGTGGACTACGTGGTACGCGCCATGGACCATATCGCCCACCTGCCGGGTCGCGACGGCGAATGCTTCCACCTGACCGATCCCGAGCACTACAGTATGGGCGAGGTGGTCAACATCTTCGCCCATGCTGGGCACACCCCACAGTTCAGCATGCGCATCGACTCGCGGATGTTCGGCTTCATCCCCTCGGTGGTGAGGGATACGCTGGCCAACCTGCCGCCGGTGAAGCGCATCGTTCGCACCATGCTCAATGACCTGGGCCTGCCGGAATCGGTGCTGATGTTCGTCAACTACCCGACCCGCTACGACAACCGCGAGACCGAGCGCGCCCTCAAGGACACCGGCATAGAGTGCCCACCACTGGCCGGGTACGCGCCAACCTTGTGGGATTACTGGGAGCGCAATCTCGACCCGGACCTGCACATGGACCGCTCCCTGGAGGGCAACGTGCGGGACAAAATCGTGCTGATCACCGGCGCTTCTTCCGGGATCGGCAAGACAACCGCGCTGCGCCTGGCGGACGCCGGCGCGCATGTTCTACTGGTGGCGCGCACGGCTGAAAAGCTCGAGGAAACGGCCGGGGAAATCGCCGCTGGCGGCGGGCGCTCCACTTCTTACACCGCCGATGTCTCTGTGCTGGAGGATTGCGACCGCCTGGTGGACGAGGTGTTGCGCAATCATGGTCATGTGGACATCCTCATCAACAACGCCGGACGTTCGATCCGCCGCTCGCTGGAATTGTCCTTTGATCGCTTCCACGACTTCGAACGCACCATGCAGGTGAACTACTACGGCGCCATCCGGCTGGTGATGGGGCTGGCACCCAGCATGCTGGAACGGCGCTCCGGGCACATCATCAACATCTCTTCCATCAGCACCCTGACACCCAGCCCCCGTTTCTCGGCCTACGTTGCCTCGAAAAGTGCGCTGGACGCCTGGACCCGGTCCGCGGCCGTGGAGTTTTCCGATCGCAACGTGCGCT
>JANQGK010000207.1 GCA_028277365.1 Halieaceae bacterium
CGGCATCGATGGCAACCTCTGGAAGCTCGGGCTCCACAGCCAGCACCTCGGACCAGGGGCGGGCCCAGCCGGGCACCTCGTCGACCCGCACCGCGGCCACCAGCATGTCGGGGAACTGGTCGCGAACCTCGGCAAAGCGGTCCAGGCGCTCGCGGTCGCAGATCATCGCCTTCGGCGTCGAGTCACTCAGGCCGTACTTCATTTCTTCAGGGACCCACCAGGCATTCATGCCCACCGCTACCGCCCCGATGGAGGCAATGGCCCAGTAGCTCAACATCCACTCCGGATAGTTGCGCATGGCGATCGCGACCCGGTCGTGCTGGCTTACGCCGTTGGCGGTGAGCCAATGGGCGATACGCGCTACCTGATCGTGGGCTTCCCCGTAGGTCCAGCGCTCGTCCTGGTATACCAGGTAGTCCTTGTCCGCATGGCCCGCAGACAGGGCCCAGACATCGCGAAGGGAATTGGGGGTATTCTTCCAGGCTTTGAGGGTCTGGCCCGCCACTTCGGCTGTTCCCAGTTCAAACATCTGGCCGGGCGCGGTCAGGGTGTCGAAGACGTTCTTGAGCTCAGCGTACATCGGTGCGGGTTCCTCGATGGCATATTTGTCTGGAGCCGCAGAGTGTACCAATATCCGGTGTTTGCGCCAGCGTCTGACGACCGGGGGCCCGAGTGATATCGAAATTCTGTCACTCGAGCTATGGCATCCTCGCCACCGCTGGTACAGAATTCGCGACCTATGAAGAAACTCGGCGGTTATCTACTCGTCTCTCTGGCCCTGGTGGTTGCCTTCGCCACCGGCGGCACCTGGCTGTATTACAAGGATGCCATTCACGTGCAGCAACGCAGCTTCGGCGAGCTGCGCGCTCTGCTCGAGCCCCACATTGAATTCTACCTGCCTGAACGCGAGGGCCGGGCCCCCGCCGTGGTTTTCCTGCATGGCTGTGGTGGCCTGAGCATCGCCACCGAGCCCCGCGCCCACGCCGCCCAGGCGCTCGGCTACGTAGCGGTGGTGCAGGACAGCATGACCCCCCGCGGCCTGGATTGGCCGGCGGTCTGCGACGGCCGCGCCCTGCAGGGTGCAGAACGGGTGGGCGACCTGCTGGTCACCCTGCAGGTGACCCGGGAGCATCCCGCGGTAGACCCCGAGAGGATCGTGCTGGTGGCCTACTCCCATGGCGCCTGGACCGCGCTGGAAGCCTTTGCGCTGGACGACACCCTGCCCACGAGCCTGACAGACAGTCCCGGCGACCACCTGGCCGGCGTAAGCGGCCTGGTCGCCTGGTATCCCTACTGTGGTTGGGGCGTGGGCTTCAGCGAGGGCTGGGCGCCGAAAATCCCAACGCTGATGTTGCTGGCCGAGAAAGACACCATCACCGAACCCAAGCCCTGTGCGGACATCGCGGCCCTGCAGTCCGAGGCCGGTCACAAGGTCCGCGCCATCACCTACCCGAATGTCAGCCACGGCTTTGACCGAGATGAAGACTGGGTGGACCTCTACGACCCGGTGATGGCCGGGCGCGCACTCTCAGAGCAGGTGAGTTTCCTCAAGCAGTACCTGGGCAGCTACCCCTAACGGCGGGCGCCCGGGCTGCACGGCCGGCGAAGGTGAACCGGCGCGCCATTTCCCCGGCAACACTTTCCAGTGGTGTCATTTGCTGTATATTTTTTTGTCCCGGCTCGTCATTGTTCCGACTCTGTTCACACCACAGACTGCGGAGCGCCCGGAGAGAACGATAGAAATCGGCAGACCCGCATGCTTGTTCATCACTTCACCGAATACTACGCCCGCAATTTTCCGGACAACCCCTGTGTCACCCAGGACGGCCACACCACCAGCTACGCCGAGGTCGATCAGCTCGCCAACCGGCTTGGCAATGGCCTCAAGTCAATGAGGGTCGGCAAGGGCGACCGGGTGTGCATTCTGGGCGAGAACAGCCGCGAGCACCTGCTGCTGTTCCTGGCGGCCTGCAAGATCGGCGCCGTCACCGTTTCGCTGAATTACCGCCTGGCACCGGCGGAGCTTGCCTTCATCATCAATGACTCCGAGGCCCGGGTGCTGTTGATGCTGGATGAGGGCTTCGTCGACACCCTCGATAAGCTGCGCCCGCAGCTACCTGACGGCTTTCACCTGCTGACCCGCAAACTGCCCGACAGCCATGATTGGGAAAGCTGGCTGGCGAGCCAGCCGGACCACAAGCCCGACGTCGACGTGCAGCCCGGAGACCCCTTCTTCCAGCTTTACACCAGCGGCACTACCGGCAACCCCAAAGGCGTGGTCACCAGCCACACGAGCCTGGTCGCCGAGTGCGTGATGAACACGACATTCTTCCCGAACCGGCCGTCGCCGGGCAGCGCCGACATCGTCTGCGCGCCCATGTTTCACATCGGTGGCGCCGGGTCGGCGCTGGTGTCCACCTACTCAGGTTCCGAGATTTTGCTGCACAAGGTCTTCGACCCGGTCAAGGTGGTGGAGGACATCGAACGCTACCCGGTGGGCAGCGTTTTCATGGTGCCCGCCATGATCATGGCGGTGCTGCAGATTCCCGACATTGAGGAGCGGGACTTCTCCGGCCTCAAGCAGATATTCTACGGCGCCTCGCCGATTTCCGAGGCAGTGCTGCGCCGCGCCATGGAAGTCTTCGGGGTCGATTTCATCCAGATGTACGGCATGACAGAGACTGGCGGCACCGTGGTCAACCTGACCGTGGAAGACCATAAGCGGGCACTGGCCGGCAAGCCGGAGCTGCTGCTGTCCTGCGGCCGCCCGTCCGTGGGCGCCCAAGTCAAGATCATGGATCTCGAAGGCAGGGAATGCCCTATCGGCGAGGTCGGTGAAATCTGGATCAAGTCCGACACCAACATGCTCGGCTACTACAGGCTGCCCGAGGCCACTGCCAGCAGCCTCACCGACGGCTGGGTGCACTCCGGTGACGCCGGCTACATGGACGAGGAAGGCTACATCTACCTGAAAGACCGCATCAAGGACATGGTGGTCAGCGGCGGCGAGAACATCTACCCGGTGGAAGTGGAAAACGCCCTTGCCCACCACCCGGCGGTGGCCGACGTGGCGGTGATCGGCGTGCCCGACGAGAAGTTTGGCGAGGCGCTGCTGGCCTTCGTGGTACTCAACGACGGCGCCTCCTTGACCGCGGAGGAGATGATCGAGTTCTGCCGCGAGCACATTGCCGGCTACAAGATTCCGCGCAGGCTGGAAATTATCGCGGAGATGCCCCGCAATCCCTCCGGCAAGATCCTCAAGAAGGAGCTGCGCAAACCTTACTGGGAAGGTGTCGACAGGAGTATCGGCTGATGGATTTCGAACCTAGCGCGCTGGCCAACCAGTACATCGAGCGCCTCACGGCGTTCATGGACGAGCACGTCTACCCGGTGGAGCACGATTACTACGACTACGTGGACGGCGCAGAAAACCGCTGGGCCACTGTGCCGCTTATGGAAGAACTCAAGGCCAAGGCTCGCGAGGCCGGCCTTTGGAACCTCTTCATCCCGAAGGACCACGGCGGCGAGCTGTCCAACCTGGACTACGCCCCGCTGGCAGAAATCATGGGCCGGGTCCTGTGGTCACCTGAGATTTTTAACTGCAACGCTCCGGACACCGGCAACATGGAGGTGTTCATGAAGTACGGCACCGAAGCCCAGCGGGCTCTGTGGCTGGAGCCGCTGCTGGCCGGCGAGATCCGCTCGGCCTACGCTATGACCGAGCCGGCGGTAGCCTCCTCCGATGCCACCAACATCGAGACCCGTATCGAGAAAGACGGCGACGAGTACGTCATCAACGGTCGCAAGTGGTTCATCACCGGCGCCATGAACGAGCGCACAAAAATTTTTATCGTCATGGGCAAATCCGACCCGGACAACGAAAACCGCCATCAACAGCAGAGCCAGATTCTGGTACCCAAGGATACGCCCGGGGTCATCGTCGAGCGCGCGCTCAAGACCTTCAACTACGACGACGCCCCCATCGGTCACGCCGAAGTCGTCTTCGACAATGTCCGGGTGCCCGCCGGGAACATGCTGTTGGGCGAGGGCCGCGGCTTCGAGATTGCCCAGGGGCGGCTGGGTCCCGGGCGCCTGCATCACTGCATGCGCCTGATCGGCGCCGCCCAGCGCGCCCTTGAAATGGCCTGTCAGCGAGTGGAGCAGCGCTCTACCTTCGGCAAGACCCTGTCCCAGCACCAGAGTATCCGCGAGGATATGGCGGTGAGCTTCTGCGAGATCGAACAGGTACGACTGCTCACCCTGAAGACGGCCGACCGGCTGGACAAGCTCGGCAACAAGGTGGCCCGCGACTATATCGCTGCTGCCAAAATCGCCACACCCCTCACCGTGCAGAACGTCATCGACCGCTGCATGCAGGTGTTTGGCGCCGGCGGCATGTGCCAGGACTATTTCCTCGCCGAGGCCTACAATTACGCCCGCTGGTGCCGTCAGGCAGACGGCCCCGACCAGGTCCACATGATGGCCCTGGGCAAACAACTCATCCAACGTTACGGCAACCCATGAGCACCCAGACACTCGATACCTCGCGCCTTCAGGACTACCTGGCAGAGCACATTCCCGGCTTCAGCGGCGAACTCAGCGCCGAAAAGTTTGCCGGGGGCCAATCCAACCCTACCTTCAAGCTTACCGCGGGCGACCAGCACTACGTGTTGCGCCGCAAGCCGCCGGGTGAATTGTTGAAGTCCGCCCACGCGGTGGACCGTGAGTACCGGGTGATCACAGCGCTGGCCGACACCGACGTACCGGTGGCGAAAACCTTCTGCCTGTGCGAGGACGAAGACGTCATCGGCTCCATGTTCTACGTGATGGAGTACATGGACGGCCGGGTGTTCTGGGATGCCAAGGTGCCCGAGATCGAAGACAACGAGGAGCGCGCCGCCATCTACGACGAGATGAACCGGGTGCTGGCCAACCTGCACAATGTGGACGTGGACGCGGTGGGCCTGGCGGACTTCGGACGGCCGGGCAATTACTTTGAGCGCCAGATCAGCCGCTGGACCAAGCAGTACCGGGCCAGCGAGACCGAACATAACGCCAATATGGAGACCTTGATCGAGTGGCTGCCGGCCAACCTGCCGCCGGATGACGGCGTGGTCAGCCTGGTGCACGGGGACTACCGGCTCGACAACGTCATGTTCCACAAGACCGAGCCGCGCATCATTGCCGTGCTGGACTGGGAACTGTCGACCCTGGGCCACCCGCTGGCCGACCTGTCCTACCAGTGCATGGCCTGGGCCCTGCCCTATTCCGAGCAGGGCATGAGCGGCCTGGGCGGGGTGGATCGCGCCGCCCTGGGCCTGCCCAGTGACGAGGAATACGTGGCGCGCTACTGCGAGCGCACAGGCCGCAGCAATATCGAGAACTGGAACTTTTACATGGTGTTCTGCTTCTTCCGGCTGGCGGCAATCCTGCAGGGCGTGAAAAAGCGCGCCCTGATCGGCACTGCCTCCAGCGCCGAGGCCACCGCAAAAGCCGCCGCGGTAGACCCGCTGGCCGAAGCCGGCGTCGCCTGCATCAACGCCTGATAGCCCACAACCAGAACAACACGTACCAAACAGCAATTGACAGCCCCCCAATAGAAAGGAGACCCGCAATGTCTGACGAAGTATTGACCAGTGCCGAGAACGGCGTCCTGGTGGTAACCCTGAACCGCCCCGAGGCAAAGAACGCCGCCAACCGCGCGTTGGCCGAGGGCGTGGCCGCCGCCATGGACGAGCTGGACAGCAACGATGAACTGCGCGTTGCGATTCTCACCGGCGCCGGCGGCACCTTCTGCTCCGGCATGGACCTGAAGGCCTTTGTGAGCGGCGAAACGCCGGTGGTGAAAGGCCGCGGCTTTGCCGGCCTCACCGAGCAGGGGCCGCGCAAGCCACTGATTGCCGCCGTGGAGGGCTACGCCCTGGCTGGCGGCTTGGAACTGGCCATCTCCTGCGACATGATTATCGCCGCCGATGATTCCAAGTTCGGCATTCCCGAAGCCAAGCGCGGCCTGGCCGCCGGCGCCGGCGGCCTGATGAAGCTGCCGCGGCAGATCCCCTCCCGGGTGGCTATGGAACTGGCGCTGACAGGTGATTTCATCTCCGCCCAGCGCGCCTACGAGCTGGGGTTGATCAACCACGTGGTGTCTGCTGGCACCGCGCTGGATGCGGCGAAGGAGCTGGCCGCGAAAATCGCCGCCAACGGCCCGCTGGCCGTGGCCGCCAGCAAGCAGGTGATCGTCGAGCAGTCCGACTGGTCCCAGGTGGATATGTGGGCCAAACAGCAGGACATCATCAACCCGGTGTTCACCAGCGAAGACGCCATCGAAGGCGCCACCGCATTCGCGGAGAAGCGTGCGCCCAACTGGAAAGGGAAATAGGCAGCGGGTTATCGCGGGTAGCGATCCATTGCCCGCCAGGCAATGGTCGCGCGCCCGCCGACTCCGAACTCCCAGCGAATGACAATTTAGAGGGATCTCGGCCACTTCTCGATCAAGTGGCCCGGCTCCAACACCAAGAGGATTTAGAGAATGGCTGAAGCCTGGATTATTGACGCCTGCCGCACCCCGCGCGGCATCGGCAAACCAGAAAAAGGCGCCCTGGCGCACCTGCACCCGCAACACCTCGGCGCCACCGTGCTGAAGGCTATTGCCGAGCGCAACGACCTCAACACCGCGGAAGTCGACGACATCGTCTGGGGCACCAGCTCCCAGCGCGGCCCCCAGAAGGGCGACCTCGGCCGCATGGCGGCCCTGGCGGCGGGCTACGACATTCGCTCCAGCGCGGTGACCCTGGACCGCTTCTGCGGTTCCGGCATCACTTCGGTCAACATGGCGGCCACCAGCATCATGGCGGGCATGGAAGACTGCACTATCGGTGGCGGTACGGAGATGATGTCGCTCTACGGAACCTTCGCCGACCAGTCGCCGTTTATCGACAGCGACAACCTGGAGCTCAGGGAAATGCACCCGCAGCCCCACCAGGGCGTGTGCGGCGACGCGATTGCCACCCTCGAAGGCATCGAGCGCGAGGCGGTCGATGCGCTGGCGGTGGTATCCCAGCAAAACGCCGATCGCGCCATCAAGGAAGGCCGCTTCGAAAAGTCCCTGGTGCCGGTGCACAACCCCGACGGCACCCTGGCCCTGGACCAGGAGCAATTCCCCCGCCCTCAGACCACCATGGAGTCACTGGCGGGCCTGGAGCCTTCCTTCGAGCGCCTCGCGGACTATCCGCTGGACGAGGCCGGCACGACCTTCCGCGGACTCATCAAGAAAAAGTTCCCGGACCTGGAGATCAACCACGTGCATCACGCCGGCAACTCCTCCGGCGTGGTTGACGGGGCCGCGGCGGTGCTGCTCGCCTCGCCCGAGTACGCGCAATCGCAGGGCTGGAAGCCGCGGGCGCGGATCGTAGCGATGGCCAATATGGGTGACGACCCCACCCTGATGCTGAATGCACCGGTGCCAGCCGCGCGCAAGGTGCTGGCCAAAGCGGGTATGTCGCTGGAAGATATCGACCTGTTCGAGATTAACGAGGCTTTCTCTGTCGTGGCGGAACGCTTTATTCGCCACCTGGACCTGGATCGCGAGAGAGTCAACGTGAACGGTGGCGCTATGGCGTTGGGCCACCCGATCGGCGCCACCGGTTCTATCCTGGTCGGCACCATGGTCGACGAGTTGGAGCGGGCCGATAAACAGTTCGGCCTGGTGACCATGTGCGCCGCCGGCGGCATGGCCCCGGCGGTCATAATCGAGCGTTTATCGTAAGGCTTGGTAGATAGAGGCGGGGGCGGCTGCTTGCGCAAACCGCCCCCGCAGTTTCGCCTTCCCTAGCGAAACCCGTACCGTGCGCATCCCCATGCGCACTCCCTGTTCACTCCCCTGCCGCTGCTGTCCGACAGGACGCCGCCATTCCTTTAGACCAGCGCCAGAGCCAGCAGCGCGAATACAACTGCGTACTTGACGCTTCGGTTCTGCCAGCAATCGCGCAAGCCGCGTTGCCACCACTGCATTTCAACCCCCCCGGCAAGGCGAACCCTTCGCCTTGCGCGCCTCCCTGGCGCCACAGTCTCGGACCTGGACCGTATGCCTCACAGTGTGACGATTTCTGGCCGCGAAACAATTGGACGGAAGGACTAAACGAAGGCTTAGTCTCGACCGCATTCACCCCTACGACATACGACGTATTGGCAGGGCCCCGGGTTTGAACTAACTTGACACGTTAAAATCATGCCGAGCCCATCACGATTTGAAGCGCCACACCACATCACCTGACGCCGCCCTGGAAGAAGAGCTGCTCAGGCTACTGTCCACCCAGGTCACCCACTCACCGGTCAGTGTGGTGGTGGCCATGAGTATCATCGCCTACATGGCCTACCAGCAGGCACCGGACCTGATCGCCCTGTGGGGTGCCTGGCTGGGCCTGGTGGTGATAGCCCAGGGCGCCCGGATAGTGATTATTCGCAACCTGCGCAAGCGCAGCCACCTGGAACCCCGCCGCACCCTGCGCACCGCTGCCCTGGTCAATGTTTGCAATACGATCCTGCACAGCGTTTCGCTGGTATTCTTCCCGCTGTTCACGCCGTTCCAGGCGGCCCTGCAATCAATGCTGATTATCGGCATGGGCGTGGTGTCCACGGTAACGGCTATGGGCTTCATGCCGTTTGCGCTGGCCCATATCTGCCTTGGGCTACTGCCGCTGTTCATCATGTGGATCTGGAGCGGTCTGGCCGGACCCAGCGGTGCCATGGGCCTGCTGATCGCCCTCAACGGTATCGCCTATATGGTGAGCCTGTTTTTCGTGTCGCGCCGTATCTTCGCGATGTTCCGGGAATCCTTTGAAATGCGGGCGCAGCTCGAGGACGCCCTGGCCAAAGCGGAAGCCGCTGGCAGCGCCAAGACCCGCTTCCTGGCGGCGGCCAGCCACGATCTGCGCCAGCCCATCCACACCCTGTCCTTGTTCAGTGCCGCGCTGGGCATGCGTGAATTAGACGGCAAGGCCAGCCACATCGCCGAGAACATCGACAATGCGGTCAAGGCGCTGGCCTATCAGTTGGACGCTCTACTGGATATCAGCAAGCTGGACGCGGGCATTGTGTCGGTCAAGCTCAATCGCTTCAGCCTGCACAGCATGCTGAACCGGCTCTATGACGAGTTTCAGGTCACTGCCGCCGAAAAGGACATCACCATCTCACTGGAATGCCCCGGAGATGCAGTGGTGCGCACCGACCCGGGCCTGTTGGAGCGCATACTGCGCAACCTGGTCACCAACGCCATCGCCCATAACAACGGCTGCAAGATCCAGCTGGCGGCCAGCCAGGCGGCCGACTGCTGGGAGCTGAGCGTGTCGGATACGGGCTTCGGCATCTCCGAGGCAGACCAGGAGCACA
Organism: Halieaceae bacterium; assembly: GCA_028277365.1. Lineage (GTDB taxonomy): Bacteria > Pseudomonadota > Gammaproteobacteria > Pseudomonadales > Halieaceae > JANQIO01. The sequence continues at coordinate 9,388 of JANQGK010000207.1, forward strand.
TCTTTGAGGAGTTCTACCAGGTCGCCAACCCGGAGCGCGACCGCAGCAAGGGGCTGGGCCTGGGTCTCGCTATCGTGCAACGCCTGTCGCGCCTGCTGGACCTGGATCTGGCCCTGGAGTCAGAGCCCGGCTGGGGCACCCGCTTCACGCTTAGGATAGCCGCCGACGCCATTACCACCAGCGTGGAGGACATCCCGCGGCAGATCAGTTCTCTCGATGAACTGAAAATCCTGGTGGTAGACGACGAAAGCCAGGTGCGCGACGGCATGAAGGTGCTGTTGGAAGTATTGGGCTGCAGCGTGCAGGTGGCCAGCAATACCAGTGATGCTGTTTCGATGGCCACCACCGAGAAGCCCGACCTGGCACTGGTGGAT
>JANQGK010000227.1 GCA_028277365.1 Halieaceae bacterium
CGCCCCGCACCATCCGTCGGCGCGGAGGAGGCCGGCGCCATCCGCGGCGGCAGCGCGATTCTCGGCAATCAGGCACAGTGCCCTTTCCGGGCCTTCGCAAAACACCGGCTCGGGGCTCATCCCCTGCCGGAGCCCCAGGCGGCCCTGGGGCCCGCCGATCGTGGAGGCATCCTCCACGAGGCGCTCTACCACCTGTGGGGTGAGCTTGAGGACCTGCACACGCTGCGCGCGATGGATGAAGCAGGACGAAGCCTGTTAGCGGCGCGCTGTGCCGAGACAGCGATAGAGAGTTTCCGGCAGGGCAGGGGGCGCAGAGAAAACCCGGGGCTGCTGCGCCTTGAACAGTCGCGTCTGGCAAGCATGCTGGTCAGCTGGCTGGCGGTCGAGGCAGAACGAGCAGACTTTACCGTCAGCGCTCGCGAGGAGCGCCACGAGATCCGTTTTGGGGAACTGGCCATCACCCTGCGGGTGGATCGCGTCGATCGTCTCGCCAACGGGCGCCGGCTACTTATCGATTACAAGACCGGTGATGCCAAAACCCGGCTCTGGCTGGGACAGCGCCCGGAAGACCCGCAGCTTCCGCTGTACGCGCAGCTGCTGCCGGCAGAGGAGGTGGAAGGGGTAGGCTTCGGGGTGCTGCGTCACAGTGCCGTTGAATACCGGGGCCTCGCTCGCAGCGAGCAGGGTGGTGGGATCAGCGGCGATGTTGCCGGGGCGACTGCCAAAAGCGACGCCGATCTGCCCGACTGGGACAGCCTTCAGGCCCACTGGGCGGCGTCTCTCGAATCACTGGCAAAAGAGTTCCTGGACGGGCATGCCGCGGTGCGGCCACTCGATCCGAACCGCACCTGCAGCTTCTGCGGTCTGGAGGGCCTGTGTCGAATCCGGTAGCAGACGCCGCCCAGCGGGCGGAAGCTCTGGATCCGCTGCGCTCTTTCTGCGTGACGGCGCCGGCGGGGTCCGGCAAGACCGAGCTGCTCATCCAGCGCACCCTGACCCTGCTGGCCCGGGTGGAGCAGCCCCAGGAAGTGCTGGCGATTACCTTTACCCGCAAGGCGGCGGCCGAAATGCGCAGCCGACTGGGGGCGGCCCTGGATGCGGCCGCCAGCCAGCCGAAGCCGGGGGATGATCACGCCGCCCACACCTGGCAGCTGGCCCGCGAGGTACTCGAGATCGACCGGGAGCGGGGCTGGGAACTGCGGCGTAACCCGGCCCAGCTCAACATCCGCACCATCGACGGCTTCTGCGGCGCGCTGACCCGACAGATGCCGATCCTGTCGCGCTTCGGCGGTCCGCTGGCAGCGGTGGACGATGCCTTTCCCTACTATCGGGAAGCCACTCGCCTGTTGTTAGAACAGCTGGTGGACCCAGGTCCTGTCGCGGACGATCTCAGTGCCTTGCTGCTACAGTTCGACAACAACTGGGCGCGGCTGGAGGAACTGCTGGTGGCGATGCTGGCCTGCCGCGACCAGTGGCTCGTCTACCTGGGTACCGGGCTTAACCGGGACAGCGCCCAGGCCGCCGCCGAACGCAGTATCACCGTGCTCTGTGAAACCAGCCTGGCGCAGCTCGCTGAGGCCATCACGCCCTGGCGTGCCGCGCTGATTCCGCTGTGGCAGTACAGCCGTGACAACCGTGGCAAGACGCGAGACATCATCTGGCCAGAACAAGCGGCTGCGGATGTGACCGCCTGGCAGGATCTCGCCGGGATGCTGTTGACCGGCAAGGACCAGTGGCGCCGGTCCGTGACCAAACGCGAGGGCTTTCCCGCCGGCAAGGGAGAAGCCGCTGAGCGCAAGGCGGAAATTGCCACGCTGCTGGATGAAGTTGCCGGGGAAGAGGACCTGCGCCGCCTGCTGGCAGAGATTCGGCACCTACCCTCAACCGCCCCAGGCGATGCTCACTGGGAGCGCGTACTCTCCTGCACACGCCTGCTGCCGCTGTTGGCTGCCCAGCTCAGCGTCGTGTTTCAGCAACACGGGGTGGTGGACCACACCCAGGTGTCGCTGGCGGCGCTGGACGCCCTCGGCCCTGACGACAGGCCCACCGAACTGGCCCTGAAACTCGACTACCAGCTGCGCCATATCCTGGTGGATGAGTTCCAGGACACGGCGGTGAACCAGTTCGAGCTGGTGCGGCGCCTGACCCGAGGCTGGGCGGAACACAATGCCGACAATCCGCAAGCGGCGCGTACCCTGTTTATCGTCGGCGACGGCATGCAATCCATCTACGGCTTCCGGGACGCCGATGTGGGCCTGTTTATCAAAGCCAAACAGGCCGGCTTCGATGCTCTGCGCCTGGAACCTCTTACCCTCTCCACTAATTTCCGCAGTCAGGCAGCGTTGGTGCAATGGGTGAACCACTGTTTTGTCGACGCCTTTCCCACCGCCGACAACATCCAGCGGGGGGAGATTGCCTTTTCCCCGGCCGAGCCATTCAGGTCCGCTCTGGATCGCGCTGCCAGCACCGTCGCTGCCTTCGCCGATGCGGAAACCGAGGCGCGCTGGTTGGCCGCCGAAATTCAGGCCGGCGTCGATGACCCGGACTGCAACAGCGTCGCAGTGTTGGTGCGGCGCAAGGCAGACCTGCTGGCGCTGGTGCCGGAACTCAAACGCCGGGGCCTGGACTGGCAGGCCCAGGAAATTGACGCTCTGGCCGATTCCATGGTGGTGCGCGACCTGTCCACGCTGTGCCGGGCGCTGCACAACCCCCTAGACCGGGTGGCCTGGCTGGGCCTGCTGCGGGCGCCTTGGTGCGGCCTGGGTCACGCCGACCTACTCGCGCTGGCGCAGCGACAACCGCAGGGCAGCCTCAAGCCGCTGCTGCTGAACCCTGATACCGCTGCCCTGGTGAGTGAAGACGGCGCGGCGCGGCTGGCCTTCCTGCGGGCGGCGCTGCTGATAATCTTCGCGCAGCAGGAACGCCTGTCGATGAGGGACTGGCTCGAGCACGCCTGGCTGACGTTACGCGGGCCCGACTGTGTCGAGGAGCCCGCCCAACTCGAGGACGCTGACGCCTTCCTGGCCATGTTGCAGCGGCTCGAGGCCGCTGGCGAAACCTATTCGCCCAGCCTGCTGGAGCAGCATATAGCCCGGCTGTTTGCGGGCAGCACCAGTACCGACAGCGGCCTGCAACTGATGACCCTGCACAAGGCCAAGGGGTTGGAATTCGACCGGGTTTTCATTCCCAATCTGGCCCACTCGCCGCGGGGCGAACGCCGTGACCTGTTGCTGTGGGATGAGTTCCACGCCAGCAACGGCGAAACCTGTTTCATGCTGGCAATGGATGACGATGCCGACAGCAGTGCGGCGACCCTTTACAACTACCTGTACCGTCAGCGCAAACTCAAGCGCCGCGCCGAGGCCACGCGTTTGCTCTACGTGGGGGCGACCCGCGCTGCTCAGCGCCTGTACCTCACGGCGCGGCTGGAGGTGGGGGAGGACGGCGACATCAAACCGCCCACCGATGCCTCGCTGCTGGGAACGATCTGGCTCTCGGTAGCCGGGCAGGTCCAGTTCCCTGAGAGCACAGGCGCCAGCAGTGCGCCGGAACCCGCGGCGCAGGAATCGCTACTGCGGCTGGCCGAGCCACCGTCGCTGCCGGCGCCCGGACAGATCGACGAGGGGGCCGACCCGAATATCCCCGAGCGCCACTCTGACAGCCTGGCCAGCGCAGTCGGCAGCGTGGTGCACCTGACCCTTGAGCACCTGTCCCAGAACGAGCTGCCGGAGACCTTCCAGCGCGCCGACTGGGAGGCCTGGTGGTCACGAGAACTGGCAACCCTGGGTGTTTACCAACAGCAGGCAGCGCTCGACCGGGTCGAGGCTTCGGTCGCCGGCGTGCTCGCCGACGCGCGCGGGCGCTGGTTGCTGTCTAAGAACCGGGAGGATGCGGCCAGCGAACTGCCCATCAGCCGTCTCAACGCCGACGGCAGCATCACCGACTTCGTGATAGACCGCACCTATATTCATGATCAACAGCGCTGGGTTGTTGACTACAAGAGCTCTGTGCCAGACTCCGGGGTTCCTGTTGAACAATTTGTTGCGCGGGAAGCGGAGCGCTATCGGCACCAGCTAGAGAGCTACCGCGAGCTGATGCTGGCGATGGGCGAGAAGACGGTGCGCTGCGCGCTGTACTTCACCGCAATACCCTGTTGGCACGAGCTGGACTAGGCGACTGACCATAACAATAAAACCTGCAACATTCCTGGAGACACCATGTACGACACACTGATTGAATACCTTGACCACTGGGCAAAGGAATACCCGGATGACACCTGGTTGCGCGACATTCACGGTGACAACGCCACCGAGTGGAGCTGGGCCCAGGTCCAGGAGCAGGTTTACGCGCTGGCCGCCTGGGAAGAGGAAAATCTGTCCGGCCCCGGCGCCCGTATCGGCATCCTGTCACGCAACTGCGCCCACTGGATCATGGCGGACCTGGGATCCATCGCCGCCGGCAACGTCACCGTACCGATGTTCACCACGCTGCCCGGCGAGACCGCCGATTACGTGATGGACTTCACCGACATGGAACTCTTGTTTGTGGGTCAGACCGAGAACTGGGACCATGTACGCAAAGTGCTGCCGGAGGGCATCAAGCTGGTGACCCTGCCCGGCGCTGAGCTGGAAGAGCCCCATATGCACTGGGATGAGATCGTCACACCCAAGCTCGGCAAACGCCCCCAACATAAGGCCGCCAGCGACGAGCTGGTCTCCATCGTGTTTACCTCTGGCACCACCGGCCTGCCCAAGGGCGTGATGCAGACGCACGATTCCAACGTTATTCCCATCAACCGCTTCGAGCTTGCCTTTGCCCTGCCGGAGCGGGCGCGGTTTTTCTCCTACCTGCCGCTGTCACATATTGCTGAGCGCCAGATTGTCGAGTACGCCTCGCTGATCAACGGTGGCCACGTGTATTTCAACGAGAACCTGCTGACTATCCTGCGCGACCTGCCGGCCTGTCGCCCGCATATGATGTTCGGTCCGCCGCGGGTCTGGGAACAGCTGCAACAGGTGCTGATCGGTCACTTCGGTGGTCAGGAAGCCATCGACAAGTCGCTGGCGGAAGACGCCGAGGGCGTCGGCAAACAGGTGCGCGACATGCTCGGCCTGGACGATGCCATCTACCTGCTGACCGCAGCTGCACCGACCCCGCCGGCGCTGATTCACTGGTACGAGCAGTTCGGCCTCATCTTGATGGAAGGCTTTGGTCAGACCGAGGCCATGGGCCTGTTGGCCAACTCTCACGAGCAGCGCCGCATCGGCTCCATCGGCAAGCCGGTGGGGGAAGTGGAGATTCGCATCACCGAGGAAGGCGAGCTTTGCTGCAAGGCCGAGGGACTGTCACCGGGGTACTACCGCCAGCCGGAGAAAACTGCCGAAGCCTTCAAGGACGGCTGGGTATACACCGGCGACAAGGCGCGTATCGACGACGAAGGGTTTGTTTACATCACCGGCCGGGTAAAAGACTACTTCAAAACCATCCAGGGCAAATTTGTCGCACCGACGCCCATCGAAAACGAGTTCGCCAAGAACCCTCACACAGAACAGATCTGCCTGCTAGGGCGCGGCTATTCGAAGACCGTCATGGTGTGCGTGTTGAGCGGACTGGCCCAGCAGGCCGAGCGAGGGCAGGTCGAAGCCGAGCTGCGCAACGTGGCCTCAAAGGTCAATGAGGCGGTAGACAAGCATGCGCGCCTGGGCGCGGTGATTATCTCCTCCGACCCCTGGACGATCGAGAACAGCATGCTGACACCGACTATGAAGATTCGCCGCGAACAGATCGAAGCAAAGTTCGGTGACCGGGCCCGAGACCTGGCGCGCACGGCGGCGGAGCAGGGCGAACTGCTGGCGGAATGGATGTAGACGCGTTGGCCGGCTGCCGCCCCTGGTGCCGGCGCGAGACGCAGACACAAACCAATGGCTCGCGATTCGCTCGATAGGCGTCACTGGCACAGTGTCGTCGTCCTCACCGGGGCGGGCATTTCCGCCGAATCAGGGCTTGGCACCTTCCGTGGGGCGGGGGGGCTGTGGGAGCAGCAGCGTGTGGAGGACGTGGCGACGCCTGAGGCTTTCGCCCGCGACCCGGAACTGGTCTACCGCTTCTACAACGCCCGCCGTGAACACCTTTGTGCCGGCGAGGTGCAGCCGAATGCGGCGCATCGGGCGCTGGCCGAACTCGAGCGGAGCTTCCCCGGCAACCTCGCGCTGGTGACTCAGAACGTCGACAACCTGCACGAGCGCGGCGGCTCACGGCGTCTGTACCACATGCACGGAGAGTTGATGAAAATGCGCTGCCAGCGCAGTGGCTCCGTGTTCGAGGCACCGGCGTACTTCGACGCCGCGGACCGCTGTGTCTGCTGCGACGAAGAAGGCAGCTTGCGGCCGCACGTGGTGTGGTTCGGGGAGATGCCGCTGCACATGGATGAAATCCATGCGCTGCTGGAAGACTGCGACCTGTTTGTCGCCATCGGTACCTCAGGCAACGTCTATCCCGCCGCCGGCTTTGTCCAGGTGGCGCGACAGGCAGGGGCCACCACGCTGGAAATCAATCCGGAAATCACCGAAGGCAGCGGCCTGTTCCACCACCAGTGGCGCGGGCCGGCCACGGAGCAGGTGCCGCGGCTGGTATCCCTACTGGTGGGAAACCAGGGAACCTCTGTATAACCGAGTTATGCAGAGGTTCTAGCTGCCGGTGATATCCACGTACAGGGTCAGCCGCTGGCCGGGATGGATGTATTTGCGGCCCCTGAGCTCTTCGTTCCAGCCAAGAATATCGTCGACGGTCAGGTTGAACTTGCCGGCAATACGCGCCAGTGAATCACCACTGCGCACCCGGTAGCCCACCTTGCGCAGCATGGGCGAGTTGCTCAGGACCAGGGCATCGGCGCTGATCGGGATGCTGGGAATCATCAGCGTTTCACCGATATTGATACGACTGCCGTCAATGCCATTGATGCTGCGCAGCACGGCAACCTCGGTACCGTGACGCCGGGCAATGCCAATCAAGGTGTCCCCGCTGCGGACGGTATAGCGGTTCCACTGCACCCGCTCGTCGCTGTCGAGCTGCGCCAGTCCCGCGCGGAAGCGCTCGCCGGTACCCTGCGGTAGCAGCAGTTCCCCGGCAGCCTGGGGTGAGGTGGCCCAGCGATTAAAGCCCGGGTTGAGTCGCTGCAGTTCCGGCAGCGTTATACCCGCCAGCTCCGCCGCCCGCGCCAACTCGATCTGGCCGCCGGTCTCTACCACGTCAAAGTAGTGGCTGTTGGGAATTCCGGTCAGGGACTGGCCGTAGCGGGCAGGTTCCGCCACCAACTCTGCCAGCGCCAGCAGCCGCGGTACGTAGGCGCGCGTCTCCCGGGGCAGCTCCAGGGACCAGAAATCGGTACTCAGGCCGCGGGCGCGGTTGCGTTTCTCCGCGCGGCTGATGCGACCGGGACCGGCGTTGTAAGCCGCCAGCGCCTTAAGCCAGTCGCCGTCGAAGCGCTGCCCCAACCGGGCCAGGTAATCCAGGGCGGCCTCGGTGGAATCGCGCAAATCCCGGCGTCCGTCATACCACCAGTCCTGAGTCAGCCCCAGTTCGCGGCCCGTGCCGGGGATGATCTGCCACAAGCCGGCGGCACGCCCATGTGAATAGGCGTAGGGGTCGTAGGCGCTTTCCATAATTGGAAGCAGCGCCAACTCCATGGGCATATGACGGGCCTCGATGGTTTCCACCACGTGGTACAGGTAGGGCGTAGCGCGCTCGGAGACCCGGGCCAGGTACTGCGGGTTATCGGTGTACCAGCGCCGCTCCGCGGCCACCCGGTTGCTGCCGTCAGCGTAGTCGAGCAGGTCGCGGAAAGACAGCCGGGTGCGAATGCGCTGCCAGAGGTCATCCTCGACGGGTTGAACCGGGGTGCCCGCGAGGGTATCGAGATTTACCGGGTAGGTGGAACTGGCCCGCTGCGCCAGGGTGGCGGGGTCCAATAAGTCCCTACTGTCGACCGTTGAGGCCCAACCGGACAACATAAGTGTACTGGAAAGCGCAACAAGAAGGCCGCGCAAGTTCTTGTTATTAAACAATTAATATCCTTATTCGGCGGCGTGCCGCCGGTTCACATCCCAATCGTTAACGGTCTTTATTGCTAGCTTTCGTTGTTAGAAGTTGTCTTTCCAGCCTCTGACCGCGGCAAACACCGATACCGGGTCGCTGGCTGTCGCCCGCTCCTCGGCCAACACTTTATCCACTACGGCGGGCTGGGCGCAGCGCAGGAACGGGTTGGTATCCAACTCCAGCGCCAGGGTTGACGGCACCGTCGGCACATCGCGGTCACGCAGGCCCTGGTCGTGGCTGATGCGCGCTTTTAGCGCCGCATTGTCCGGTTCCACCGCCGCAGCGAATGCCAGGTTGGCCATGGTGTACTCGTGGGCACAGTAAATCCGGGTGCTGGCGGGCAGGGCGGCGAGCTTGTCCAGCGAGCCGAGCATCATCCCTGGATTCCCCTCGAACACACGGCCGCAGCCACCGGCGAACAGGGTGTCGCCGCAGAACAGGCAGGGATCACCGCCGGTGTCCTCCGCGTAGAAAGCGATGTGGTCCAGGGTATGGCCGGGCACTTCCATCACCGTCCATTCGATGCCGAGGATCGCCACCCGGTCACCCTCGCGGAGTCGCTCGCTGATCTGGCTGATCGCCGGGTTGGCAGGGCCCCACACCGGCACCTTGCGATGGGCCAGCAGTGCATCCAATCCCCCGGTATGGTCGAAATGGTGGTGAGTGATGATGACACCGGCCAGCTCCAGCCCCCGCTCTGCCAGCGCCTTCAACACCGGGCGGGCATCGCCCGGATCGACCACCACAGCCTGGTTGTCGCCGCTGTGGTTGAGGCACCAGATGTAGTTGTCGGAAAAGGCGGGGATCGGTGTGACGTCGAGCATTAGTGTGAACAGGCCCCATAAGCTATCATGCCGGAATGGCCCTGAAGTTTAGCGAGATTTGCAGCCGACTGGAAACCTGGTACGACAGCCCGCGCGGCCAGTACTTGCTGCGGCAGGAGCAGTCACTCACCCTGGAGCTGCTGGATAACGTATTCGGGTATCACCAGTTACAGATCGGGGCCACCCGCCATCAGGCGCTGGCGCCGGACAGCCAGTTGAGCCACAAGATATACAGCCACCTGCTGCCCGGCGGTGATATCGGCCTGCGCAGCGAGCCCGATTGCCTGCCGCTGGCCAATGACAGTATCGATGCGGTGGTGTTGCACCACGCCCTGGAGTTCTCCGACCGCCCCCACGCCCTGTTGCGTGAGGCGCATCGGGTGCTGGCGCCTCAGGGGCAGCTGGTCGTGGTGGGTTTCAACCCGGCCTCTCTGTACGGTCTGGGCGCAAGGGTGGCGGGCTTGTTCCCGCAGCGGGTCTGGTCGAACGCCCACCATATCGGCACCCGTCGACTGCGCGACTGGCTGGACCTGCTCGGGGCCGAGCTGCAGGCGGTGCAGCACTGTTTTGTGACGCCGCCTGCCGGCGGCGAGCGGCTGTTCCGCTTTCTGTCGCGCTGTGACCGGCTGGCCACCCGATGCCAGCTGCCGCTGGGTGGCGTCTACGCGGTGCGGGCCCAGAAGAAAGTCTCGACCCTCACACCCAACCGCATTCGCTGGCGCAAGCCAGTGCGCTCACGGCTGATCGGCCTCACAGTCCCCAAGCCTGTGGCCAGCCCCCGGGAGGGAGACGTCGCGGCTTGAAGCAGGTGGAAGCATTTACCGACGGCGCCTGCCGGGGCAACCCGGGTCCGGGTGGCTGGGGTGTCCTGCTGCGTTTTGGCGAACACGAGCGGGAGCTGTGGGGTGGCGAACGCGAAACCACCAATAACCGCATGGAACTCACCGCCGCCATCGAAGCCCTGCGGGCCCTCAAGGAACCGTGCAGGGTGGCGCTCACCACCGATTCGCAGTACGTGCGAAAGGGCATTACCGAGTGGATCGACAATTGGAAAAAACGGGGCTGGCGCACCGCCGGCAAACAGCCCGTGAAGAACGTTGACCTGTGGCAGGCGCTGGACGAGGAGCGCCAGCGCCACCGGGTGGACTGGCACTGGGTCAAGGGTCACAGCGGCCACCGGGAAAACGAGATCGCCGACCAGTTGGCCAACCGGGGCATAGAAGAGCTGTAAAGGGGCAGCAAGACAAGCATGCGACAGATTGTTCTCGACACCGAAACCACCGGCCTGGAAACCAGCCAGGGCCACCGCATCATCGAAATTGGCTGCGTCGAACTGGTCAACCGCCGCCTTACTGGCCAGCACTATCACCAGTACATCAACCCAGAGCGGGAGATCGACCAGGGGGCCATCGAAGTACATGGCATTACCAACGAATTCCTGGCCGACAAGCCCCTGTTCGCCCAGGTGGCAGAGGATTTCCTGGAATTTGTGAGCGGCGCCGAACTGGTGATTCACAACGCACCCTTCGACGTCGGCTTCATCAACGCCGAACTTGAGCGGCTAGCCGACAGCGCTTCGAACATCAACGGCCTGTGTTCAGTGGTGGATACCCTGGTACTGGCCCGCAAGAAGCACCCGGGCCAGCGCAATAACCTGGATGCCCTCTGCGCCCGCTACATGGTTGACAACTCCCAGCGCGACCTGCACGGGGCGCTGCTGGACGCGGAGATCCTCGCCGACGTCTACCTGGCCATGACCGGCGGCCAGACAACCTTCCAGCTCGGCAGCGGCAACGACGGTGACAACGAAAGCGGCGGCGAGGGTGCCGCCCCCCGCCGGCTGGAGGCCGGCCGGCCGGCACTCAAGGTCATCAGGGCCAGCGACGCCGAATTGGCCGCCCACCAGGCCAACCTGGACGGTATCGCTAAAGCTTCCGGCGGGCGGGTGCTGTGGCGGGAGCTCGAGAGCTCGAGCTAGCGCCTCCTGGTCTAGAGGGTGTAGATCACCGCGATCAATCCGACCGTGGTCAGCACCAGCGTGTAGGGAACGGCCATGATCACCATGCGCCCGTAGGACAGTCGGATCAGCGGCGCCAGTGCCGAGGTCAGCAGGAACAGGAACGCCGCCTGGCCGTTGGGGGTTGCGACGCTGGGCAGGTTGGTGCCGGTGTTGATGGCGATGGCCAGTGCATCGAACTCTTCCCGGTTGATGCTGCCCGCGTCCAGGGCCGCCTTCACGTCGGTGATGTAAACAGTGGCCACAAACACGTTGTCGCTGATCATCGACAGCACGCCGTTGGCGATAAAGAAGGCTGAGGTGCGCATATCGCCCTCCAGTGCCAGCACATAGTTGATCACCGGGGCGAACAGATGCTGGTCGTGAATCACCGCCACGATGGCGAAGAACACCACCAGCAGCGCCGTAAAGGGCAAGGCTTCCTCAAAGGCGTGGCCGATCTGGTGCTCCTCGATGACGCCGTTGAAGGCGGTCAGCAGCACGATAACCATCAGGCCGATCAGGCCCACCGCCGCCCAGTGCATGGCGAGACCCAGTACCAGGATCAACGCCACCAGGGCCTGCACCACCAGGCGCGCGGTGTCGCGTGTGTTGCGGTCCTTCTCGGCGTGTTCCTGGAATTCCTCAAGCACTTCGCGAACCGGTTGAGGCAGCTGCGACCCGTAGCCGAACCAGCCTGTCACTTCCAGCAGATAACAGGTCACCAGGCCGGCCACCAGGGTGGGCATGGTAATGGGCGCCATGTTGGTGAAGAAGGTAATGAAGTCCCAGTCGGCGATGGTGGCAATCAACAGGTTCTGGGGTTCGCCCACCAGCGTGCAGACGCCCCCCAGCGCAGTACCCACGGCGCCGTGCATGATCAGGCTGCGCAGGAAGGCGCGAAACTGGTCGAGATCCTCGCGGTGGTATTCCACCACGTGGGTGTCCGAGGAGTGATCGTGGTGGCCGTCGTGAATCACGGTCTTGCCCGAGGCCACCCGGTGGTAGACCGAGTAAAAGCCTACGCTCACGCTGATCAGCACTGCGGTCACCGTCAGCGCGTCCAGGAAGGCCGACAGCACCGCCGCCACGGCGCTGAACAGCAGCGACAGCATTTTTTTGGATTTCACCTTGAGCAGAATTTTGGTGAAGGTGAACAGCAGCAGCTCCTTCATGAAGAAGATACCGGCCACCATGAACATCAACAGCAGGATGACCTCGAAATTGGCCTCGGTCTCATGGAACACCGTGTGCGGGTTGGTCATGCCCAGCACCACCGCTTCGATAGCCAGCAGGCCTCCCGGCTGCAGCGGGTAGCACTTCAGGGCCAGCGCCAGGGTAAAGATGAACTCGGCAATCAGGATCCAGCCGGTGATAAACGGCCCCAGCGCCATCAGCAGGAGGGGATTGGCCACCAGGAACAAAATGATAGTTTTCTTGTACCAATCCGGCGCCGAGCCGAGGAAATTGCGAGAAAACGCTACGGGAAGGGAATTGTCCATGAGTTATCGCAGTCTTGTCCGTGATCGGGGCCAGCCGCGCATTCTACGCCATTGCGTCGTGCCTGCGTACCGCCAACCCAGGAGGTCGGCAACCTGACGCCGACCGGCGTGTTGAAGTACCATTAACGGCCTCTGAGGCAACCCACACTGAGAAACACCGCAGGAACAACAGGCAGCGAAGACAACCCCATGCAAGATTCAGCCTTTCAGGCCTCTGTTATTGAACCCGAGTCAACCGAAGCGGCCCGGTACTGCGTCTTTTACGGACGCGAGCTGCTGCTGGACTTCCAATCACAGGAGCCCTGCCTGCTGGAGCCGGGTGCGATGCGTTTCCTGGCACCGCAGCCACTCCGGCGACTGTTCCTCGGCTACTGGCGGAACACGCCCTGCTATGCGATGGAACTCGACAGCGGCGTTCCGCTGGAGGCCCCGTCACTGACGCGCGGCAGCCTCTATCACCTGCTGGGGCGGGTGGACGATGCGCTGTTTGGGCTGGCGGGCAACGCCCAGCAGCTGCTGGCCTGGGCCCGCGACAACCATTACTGTGGCCGCTGCGGTGCGGCCATGGAATTTCACACCGAGGAACGTGCCCGAAGTTGCGCACCCTGCGACAACAACGTCTATCCCAGCATCTCCCCCTGCATTATCACGCTGGTCAGTCGCGGTGAAGAGCTGCTGCTGGCGCGCAACGCCAACTTCCCCGGCGAAATGTACAGCACCCTGGCGGGTTTCATCGAAGTAGGGGAAAGCGTGGAAGACTGCCTGCGCAGGGAAGTCAGAGAAGAGGTGGGCGTCGAGGTGGGCGAGCTGCGCTACTTCGGCTCACAGCCATGGCCTTTTCCCAACCAGCTGATGCTGGGTTTCTTTGCGGAATACACCGGCGGCGAGATTGTTTGTGAAGACGAGGAGATCGCCGAGGCCTACTGGTTCCGCCCGGACGACCTGCCGACGATCCCGCCCCGCCATAGCATTGCGGGCCAGCTCATTCGCCATCATGTAGCCCGGCACGGCGCGCGCTAACGTACAAAAACTCACAGGTGACGAGGAATTAGCTTGGAATTTTTAAGTGAATACGGCCTGTTTCTGGCCGAGGCCCTAACCGTGGTAGTCGCGATCCTGGTGGTCGCCGTCGGGCTGGTGGCGCTCGGCCAGCGCGGGCAGCGGGGCAGCCCCGGCCACATCGAGATCAACAGGCTGAACGATCGCTACAACGAGTTCAAAGATGTCATGCAGCACGCGCTGCTCAATGACAAGGAGTTCAGGAAGCAACGCAAGGCGGATAAGAAAAAGCAAAAGGAAGAGGAAAAGGCCAACCGCGATCAGGACGAGACCCGCCTGCGACTTTTCGTGTTGCAGTTTGACGGCGACATTCGCGCTACCGCCACCGACAATCTGCGCGAGGAAGTCAGCGCGGTACTGGGTGTGGCGCGCAGCGGCGACGAAGTGCTGTTGAGGTTGGAAAGCGGCGGCGGTCTGGTACACAGCTACGGCCTGGCCGCCAGCCAACTG
>JANQGK010000322.1 GCA_028277365.1 Halieaceae bacterium
ACTGCTGGTGCTGGACGGCGTTACCGACCCCCACAACCTCGGCGCCTGCCTGCGCAGCGCCGACGCCGCCGGCGTTGACGCCGTGATCGTCCCCAAGGACAAATCCGCCGACCTCAACCCCACCGTTCGCAAAGTTGCCTGCGGCGCCGCCGAAGTCGTCCCTTTCCTGCGCGTCACCAACCTCGCCCGCACTCTCGAGGGCCTTAAGGAGCGCGGCATCTGGCTCTACGGTACGGCAGGCGAAGCTGAAACCCTCCTCTATGACGCCGACCTCTCAGGCCCCGTCGCTATCGTGATGGGCGCGGAAGGCGCAGGTCTAAGACGGCTGACGCGCGACAAGTGTGATCATCTGGTCAAACTCCCCATGGCGGGTGAAGTCAGCTCCCTCAACGTTTCGGTCGCCACCGGAATCTGCCTGTTCGAGGCGGTGCGTCAGCGGGCGTAGAGCGAGAGCCCCAGCCACCCCTGGATCCCGCGTTTTCCCACCTAGAAGCCGCTTGCGCAGGTGGTGGAGAGTCTGTATCATCCGCCGCTCAAAATTTGACCGGTGGCTTTCAAGTCGCCGACTCTCCTTGCCACACCGGCGCTCTCTGACCCCGGGTGGCTTTAACCCGTAAGGAGCCGCTAATGCGACACTACGAAATCGTATTCATGGTCCATCCGGACCAGTCTGAGCAAGTGCCCGGCATGATCGAGCGTTACTCTGCCACCATCCAGAAGGATGGCGGTCAGGTGCATCGTCTTGAGGACTGGGGCCGCCGTCAGCTCGCCTACCACATCAACAAGATTCACAAGGCCCACTATGTGTTGATGAACGTTGAAGCCAGCAACGACGCTATGGACGAGCTCACCACCACCTTCCGCTACAACGATGCAATCATTCGCAACCTGGTAATCCGCCGTGATGAACCTGTGACCGAAGAGTCCATCATCATGAAGCAGGAAAAAGAGCAGCGTGAGCGCAAGAGCCGCTATGAAGAGCGCCAGGCCGCCGAGTCCAGCAAAAGCAGTGCGCAGGATGAGGAAGCGAAGGAGCCTGCCGCTGCTGAGCCTGCCGCTGCTGCGCCGGAATCCGGTGCTGAAGAAGCCGCAGAAAGCTCAGACGCATAAGACCAGTAACGGAGGAATAACCCATGGCACGTTTTTTCCGTCGCCGTAAGTACTGCAAGTTCACCGCCGAAGGCGTCAAGGAAATCGATTACAAGGATATCGATACCCTGAAGCAGTACATCACTGAAACCGGCAAGATCGTCCCCAGCCGCATCACCGGCACCAAGGCGCGCTACCAGCGCCAGCTGGCGACCGCGGTCAAGCGCGCACGCTACCTGGCGCTGCTGCCGTACTCGGACGCACACCAGTAAGCTCGTCGCTAGACTGAGCGCTCGGAGCGGCCCGTGAGAGCCGTGGCCGAATATGTGATGCGGGGCCGCAATCAGGCCCTGTGGGTGTGCGTACTCGGTGCGAGCACCCTGATGTTTTCCTGGCTCAGCGCCGCAGTCCTGGCGCTGGTAACCCTGCGCAAGGGGCCGGGCGAAGGCGCCTACCTGCTGGCCTGGGCAATATTGCCTGCGGCTTTCCTGCTAGGTGTTTTCGGTGATATGGGTCCGCTGGGACTGATCCTGGGGACCACAGCGCTGGCGGTGACGCTGCGCTGGACCGTGTCCTGGCAGCTGACGCTCTGCGCCAGCAGCCTGGTCGGGATCGTGACCGGATTGGGCATGTTGCTGCTGGGAGAGAATTACCTGCAGCAGCTGGAAGCGTTCTTCGCGAGTTTTTTCGAGAGCCTCCAGCAGCAGCTATCGGCGCAGGGCGGGCAGGCGGTGGCACTGACGCCGCCGGGCACTGCGACTATCGCGGGCCTGCTGGGACTCATGAACGCACTGGGCTGCGTTCTCTGTCTGCTGCTGGCGCGCTGGTGGCAGGCCCTGCTGTACAACCCGGGCGGGTTTCGGGCCGAGTTTCACGGCCTGCACTACACGCCCGCTGTGGCCGGCATCCTGGTGCTGCTGGTGCTGGGAGTCAGCAGCCTGGGGTTGGAGTACCGCCCCTGGGCAGTGTTGTTTGCGCTGCCGCTGAGCGTAGCAGGGCTCGCCCTGGTGCATGCGCGGGCAGCCTACCGGGGCTATGGAACCGGGTACCTCACGCTGTTTTATCTGCTGTGGGTGTTCCTGGACCCGGTGAAGTTGATAGTGATCGGGCTGGCCGTGGCGGACAGCATGGTGGATTTCCGCAGCCGCTGGCAGCCGAAGCCCGACAAAGAAGATTCTGACAACGAGTAAATTTGTAGAGGAAATCAGCATGGAAGTCATTCTGCTGGAGAAAATCGGCAACCTGGGTGATCTGGGCGACCAGGTGACGGTGAAGCCTGGCTACGGTCGTAACTATCTGATCCCCCAGGGCAAAGCCGTGCCGGCCACCAAGGATAATGTGGCGATGTTCGAAGCCCGCCGCGCCGAGCTGGAAGCTGCGGCCGCCGAGCAGCTGGCCGAAGCACAGGTCCGCGCCGACAAGATCGCCGAGCTGGGCATCATCACCATCGAGGCCAACGCCGGTGAAGAGGGCAAGCTGTTCGGTTCCATCGGCACCCGCGATATCGAAGACGCGGTTACCGCGGCCGGTGTAGAGATCAACAAAGCCGAAGTTCGCCTGCCGGAAGGCGCCCTGCGCGAGCTGGGTGAGTACCAGGTCGAGTTGCACCTGCACTCCGATATCGACGTCACCATCGAGCTGCACGTCGTCCCGGAAGCCGCGTAAGCGCAGCGACCGGAGAGGGGTCCTAAAAGGGGGTCAGAGTCGGTTTTTCTAGGAAAAACTGACTCTGACCCCCTTTTTTGTCGACTCTGCCCCCTTTTCCTTCACGGGTGACCAGGGTCTGCGCCCCCCGCTTTAAATGCGCTCGCGTATGCGCAACAATCAGCGGTTCCCCAGGACACTGAGCCCATGGCCGAAAACGACTATCCCGCAGAGATTCCCGCCGACGTCATCGACCTGCCCTATGCCGATGACCCGGAGGTGGCGCGCATCAAGATGCTGCCCCATTCCATCGAGGCGGAAAAGTCGGTGCTGGGTGGGCTGCTGTTGTCCGACGACAGCTGGGACACGGTGGCCGAACAGGTCGCCTTCGGGGATTTTTACCGCCCCGACCACCGCTTGATCTTTCGCCACATGGCCAAGCTCGCCGAGGCCAATGAACCGATCGACCCGGTCACCGTGGCCGACGCCCTGAACGCCAGCGGTGAGCTGGAGAACGCCGGCGGCTTCGGTTACCTGGCCCAGCTCGCCAAGGACACTCCCAGCGCCTCCAACATCCGCGCCTACGCCACGGTAGTGCGCGACCGCGCGGCGCTCCGGCACCTGATCCAGGCCGCCCAGGACATCGCAGACTCCGGCTATAACCCGGAGGGCCGCGGCGCCGACGAGCTGATCGACGAGGCCGAGCGCAAGATCATGCAGATCACCGAGCAGGGCCCCAAGGCGGGCGGCCCGGTGGAAGTGAACCCCCTGCTGACCCGGGCGGTGGAGCGCATCGATGAACTGTATAACTCCGGTGGTGATATCACCGGCTTAAGCACCGGCTACACGGAGCTCGACCGCATGACATCGGGCATGCAGAAATCCGACCTGGTGATCGTGGCGGGCCGGCCCTCGATGGGCAAGACCAGTTTCGCCATGAACCTGGTGGAGCACGCGGTGCTCAATCAGGACAAGCCGATCCTGGTGTTCAGCATGGAGATGCCGGCGGATCAGCTCATCGTGAGAATGCTGTCGTCGATCGGCCGCATCGACCAGACCCGCATCCGCAACGGCAAGCTGGAGCAGGAAGACTGGCCCAAGCTGTCGGCGGCGGTAACCAAGATGAAGGATGTACCGCTCTACATCGACGATACTCCCGCCCTAACCCCAACCGAGATACGCTCCCGCGCCCGCCGCGTGGCCCGCGAGGCCGGCGGCTTGGGCATGATTATGGTGGACTACCTGCAGCTGATGCGGGTGGCGGGATTTAGTGAAGGGCGCACCGCGGAGATCTCCGAGATCTCCCGCAATCTGAAAGCCGTCGCCAAAGAGTTCGACTGCCCGATGGTGGCGCTGTCACAGCTCAACCGGGCCCTGGAACAGCGCCCCAACAAGCGGCCGGTCAACTCCGACCTTCGTGAATCCGGAGCTATCGAACAAGACGCCGACGTCATCATGTTTATCTACCGGGACGAGGTGTACCACGAAGACAGCCCCGACAAGGGCGTGGCCGAGATTATCATCGGCAAGCAGCGTAACGGCCCCATTGGTACCGCCCGCCTGGCCTTTATCGGCCAATTCACCCGCTTCGAAAACCTCGCCCGCAGCGACTACGATTCCGATTACCAATAGATCGCTGTCGCTCTGAAGTGGCCTTACATCGGGGCTGCCGGCCCCGGCGGCTCTGAAAAGGGTTCAGGAAGAGAGCTGTTGGCGAATTTTCTCGAGCTCGGCCAGAGCATCTTCCCGGCTGCTGACCTCACCGCTGCTCGGCGGCAGCGCTTCTGGAGCCTCTATCTCAAGCTGTTCACCGGCCATCACCCGGCCGCACCAGTGTTGGTAGGTCTGCTGGAACACCGGCCAGGATTTACTCTCCGGCTCGCTGGCCAGCAGAAACCAGTCCGCGTCGCGGCCGGCGAAGTACACCGCCGGGTGGCTCCAGGGCTGGGCTGACTTGGGGCTGGCGGCGCTGCAGGCCTCCCGGTAAGCGCTGCGGGCGTCCGGCAGGCCGTAGGGGGAGAGGCTGTCGCGACAGCACTCGATCATGCGGTTGAGGGTGGGTAGGTATTCGCTGGTCTCGATGGCCTGCTTGGCGCCGTTGAGCACCTGGGTCACCGGGTAGTCCGCCAGGGCCTCCAGCCACAGCTTCTTCACCTGGTTGAGCTGCTCGCTGTCCGGGTAGGCGGCGTAGAACTGGTTGTGGTAGTTGAGCCGGAACAGGGCAAACACCTGGTTGATGGCGTCTATCCGCTCCTCGGATGGCGGGGTGCGCCCTCCCGAAGCCTGGGCCTGCCCCTCGGAAGCCAGCGCCGGGTCATGACCCTGAGCGGTCTTAGGGTCAGCTCGCCCAGCTGCGGTCGTTGAGGTCGTCCGCGAGGCTTCGATCTCGCGTGCGGCCTGTTCGATAAGCGTCTTGCTGTTGGCCATGGGTTGCCAGTTCGTTGCGTTTTGCCCAGTGGTATTTTACATGCTGCAGGAACTTGGTGTTCCAGCTCTTGTAAAGCTTGTTGGAATCCCGCCAGTACATGGTGAACTCCGGCAGCAGCGCCTCGGCAAACTGCGGGTCGATATGTGACATGCGCAGGATGTCATAAACGTCTTCCGTGGGCCGCCAGTCTTCCGGGATGCGGGTGGGCTCGGTGTCGTGGGTCAGCGACGAGGTGTAGCGCGCCCACTGGCGGCGGATGTGCTGAATGAACTTGGAGTTGAGCGCCTTTTCCTGGGGGTTGCGTTCGCGCCAGT
Source organism: Halieaceae bacterium (assembly GCA_028277365.1). GTDB lineage: Bacteria > Pseudomonadota > Gammaproteobacteria > Pseudomonadales > Halieaceae > JANQIO01. The sequence continues at coordinate 5,476 of JANQGK010000322.1, forward strand.
ACAGCACGAACTCGGGCACCGCGTCGTCGATAAAGGCCCGGGTGACGCCGGTGCGCTCGAGAATCTCCAGGGCGTCCTCGCTGGGGTACCAGTTGTCGCGCAGGGATTCGTCATTGGGCCGAAAGCGCTCGCCGGTGTCCTGCTGGCTCTGGCGCCAGCGGCTCAACACGTGTTGCCGAAACTTGTTCTCCCAGGCGTGAGACACCTCGCCGCGCTCGCGCCAGTAGCACACGAAGTCCTCCAACTGCTCCAGGGCAAAAGCCCGGGAGATACCGTGGTTCAGGGCCAGCAGCTGCAGCAGGTCTTCGCTGGGGGTCCAGCCTGCCGCCAGCAGGCCTGCGCCCTGGCGCCGCTGCGGCTGCTCAGGGCTCGCGGCGCGGGCCGCCTGGCGCTCGGCAGAGCGCGCCTCATTGATGGCAAACACCAGCGCCTCGGCCTCGTGCAGGGGCGGCGACTCCACCAGTATCAAGCCCTTGTCGGCAAGGCTCCTGGCCACCCGGTGCAGGTCTACGGCGCTCCAGAAGGGCAGGGTCTCCAGCAGCCAGTCGCGCTGCACCCGCAGCCAGGCATAGCCCCGGTGCTCCTGGGATTCGCGGTGTTTGAACAGCTCGCTCAGGTGCTGTAGCAGGATGGCCTCTTCCAGCCCGATGGTCTGCGCCAGTGCCGGCGAGAAGACCAGCTGGCGTTCGGGAATGATGGAAGAGTCGGACATGGCCAGCCTTTGACAATCGGGCCGGACATTCTAGGGCATCGCTCTAGCCTCTGCTAGCATGAGTCTGTCTCAGCGGCAAAAACACCGATGGCAAAAACCAAGAGCAAGACCGCCTTCGTCTGCAACGAGTGCGGCTCCGAGTACAGCAAGTGGCAGGGCCAGTGCAGCGATTGCGGGGCCTGGAACTCGGTGGTGGAGTTCCGCCTCGGGAACCCCGCCCGCGGCGGCAGCGCGGCGCCAAAGCAGGGCGGCTACAGCGGCGCCCTGGCGGAGGCGCGGGTACTGAAAGACATTGCGTTGGACGAGCAGCCGCGCTTCTCCAGCGGGATGAGCGAGCTGGACCGGGTGCTGGGCGGCGGCCTGGTGCCGGGCTCGGCCATTCTGGTGGGGGGTAACCCCGGGGCTGGTAAATCCACCCTGCTGCTGCAGACCCTCTGTCACCTCGCTCAGCAGTTCCCGGCGCTTTACATCACCGGCGAGGAATCTCCCCAGCAGGTGGCCATGCGCGCCCAGCGCCTGCAGCTGCCCACCGACAAGCTGCAGCTCATGTCGGAAACCAGCGTCGAGGCCGTACAAGCGGCGGCGGAATCCATCCAGCCGAAGATTCTGGTGGTAGATTCCATCCAGGTGGTGCACACCGACGCACTCACCTCGGCGCCGGGGTCGGTGTCCCAGGTGCGCGAGTGCGCGGCCTGGCTCACCCGCTACGCCAAGCAGACCGGCACCGTGCTGTTCCTGGTGGGTCATGTGACCAAAGACGGTTCTCTGGCCGGCCCCAAGGTGCTGGAGCACATGATCGATTGCTCGATACTGTTGGAAGATACCGCCGACTCCCGCTTCCGCACCCTGCGCGGCCAGAAGAATCGCTTTGGCGCGGTGAACGAGCTGGGGGTGTTCGCCATGACCGGCGAGGGCCTCAAGGAGGTCAAGAACCCCTCGGCCATTTTCCTCAACCGCGCCAGCGAACCCGCCGCCGGTTCCGCGGTGGTGGCGGTCTGGGAGGGCACCCGCCCGCTGTTGGTGGAAATCCAGGCGCTGGTGGACGACTCTCAGATAGCCAATCCGCGCCGGGTGGCGGTGGGCCTGGAACAGAACCGTCTCAATATGCTGCTGGCGGTGCTGCACCGCCACGGCGGCCTGCAGGTGGGCGACCAGGATGTGTTTGCCAATGTGGTCGGCGGTGTGCGGGTACTGGAAACCAGTGCCGACCTGGCGCTGTTGTGTGCCATCGTTTCGAGCTTCCGCGACCGGGTGTTGCCGCGTGAGCTGGTGATTTTCGGTGAGGTGGGCCTCGCCGGCGAAATCCGCCCGGTGCCCAGCGGCCAGGAGCGGCTGGCGGAAGCCGCCAAGCACGGCTTTACTCAGGCCATCGTGCCCCGGGCCAATTTACCCAAGCAGCCGATTCCCGGCATGGAAGTAAAAGGTGTCAGTAAACTCGATGAAGCCCTCGCGGCTCTGGAGGCTTGAGATGTTGAGGGTTGCGCTCGGCTTCCTGCTGTTGTGCGCCCTGGTCACGCTGGTGAACGCAGCACGGGCAGAAACGACCTTTCAGGAATCCATCCAGTTGCGCAACGGCCAGCTACTGGTGGTGGAAGAATCTTCCCTGGAACCCCGCAGTGTGGGCAGCTACAGCCTGCGGCTTTACAGCAATGAGCGCCCCGAGTTTCCCTACGACCGGTTTATCGCGGGCTTGGTGCACTACCGTGACGGGGTACTGGAAGCGGCGGCGGAGCTGGATACGAAACACTGCGATGACTGCTTCATAATCTGTATGCGCAGCGTTGGGACCGGCAGCAGGTTGACGCGGCATATTTACAAGTACTCCGATAATCGTTTGATCCTGCAAAGCGATGAGAGTATTGAGTGCGTCAGCTCGCTGGCCTGCGATGATCTTGGTGAGTCGCACTCTGAGTGGTCGGAAACTGTGCCTGAGCGGGGCGGTGCTGATAATGCCGAGTAGCAAGTCGGAACGAGGCCTGCATGAGCTCTACCGCGAAGACCCGGAGCGCGCCGAAGCGCGGCTGTTTGGCCGCCGCGATGTGCTGGCGGGCATGGGGGCCGTGTTGGGGGCCGAGGTGGTGTTCGGCCGCTTCATGCCCAGCGGATTGATTCCCGCTGCGCTGGCGGAGTCCAC
>JANQGK010000228.1 GCA_028277365.1 Halieaceae bacterium
TTCCCGGGCCAGGGCCCACAGCACCACCGGCGGCTCAGTACCCTCGGCGCGCAGGCCCTGCAGCATTTTCAGGGCCCCGGCGGCATCCCCCGACAGGGCCTGGTCGACCAGCCCAAACAGGTTGTAGCGGGCGTTGTCGGCCACGCTTTCCGCCACCGCCTCGGCGGTGATGGTGCCCGCGGGGCACAGTAGCTTGAGCTTTTCGACTTCCTGCACCGCCGCCAGCAGGTTGCCCTCGACCCGGTCGCAGAGCATTTCCAGCGCATCAGGTTCAATGGACAGCCCGGCGGATTGCAGGCGCTGCTGCAGCCAGCGCGGCAACTGCTGGGCATCCACCGGCCACAGCTGCAGGATGGCGCCGGCGCCGTCGATGGCCTTGAACCATTTGCTGTTGGTGCTCTGGCGGTCGATCTTGCCGGCCACAATCAGCAGCACGTTGTCGCTAGGCGGGCCATCGAGGTAAGCGGTGAGGGCCTTGCTGCCCTCGGTGCCGGGCTTGCCGCTGGGGAGTTTCAACTCGATCAGCTTGCGGTCGGCGAACAGCGACATCTCCGCCCCCGCCGACAGCAGCTGGTTCCAGTCGAAGCGGTTGTCCACGTCCAGCACTTCGCGCTCGCTGCAGCCGGCGGCGCGGGCTGCGGCGCGTATGGCGTCGCAGGCTTCCTGCACCAGCAGGGTCTCGTCACCGCTAACCAGGTAGACCGGGGCGAGGCCCTTCTCAAGCTGTGATTTGAGTTGCTCGGCGCGCAGTCGCATCAGGAGGTCGAGCCTGAAGCCCCGCTGGAGGCAGCCCCTCTATTCTCGGCCAGGAAGCGCAGCTTGCGCAGCAGTTCCTGCACCAGCAGCTGGCGCATTTCGTCGCGCAGCAGGCGTGCCTCCTCGGCCTTGCCGGCGATGTTCTCGGGGTCGTTGGTAATGATCTGGGTGGACCGCACCACGGTGTCCGGCAGCAGTTCGTTGCCATTGCGGTCGGTCACCCGCATATTGGTCGACATCTCCAGCTCGAACTCCGCCGCCCGGGCGTTGGTGCCGATAGTGAGGTTGCGGCGCCGGAACTCTTCGTTGCCCAGGAATACGATGTAGTTGGCATCTGACAGGTCCTGCCAGCGGATGCCCGCCCGGGCCGCACCGTCACGCAGCGCCCGGCTCAGTTCGCTGTTGGGGCTGGCGGTCTGCAGGTGCAGGTCTTCCCAGTCCGGCGGCAGGTCGATGGTGCCGCGCAGCTGGAAGCCACAGCCGGCCAGCAGTGCCACCAGCAGCAGTGCCGGTGCACGGAGTTTTAGCCGATCAGTTCGCAACGATATTTACCAGCTTGCCGGGAACCACGATCACCTTTCTCACGGTATTTCCCTCGATGAATTTCTGTACGTTTTCCTGGGCCATAGCCTGGGATTCGATGGAGTCCTTGTCGGCATTGGCCGCCACGTCCATGCGCGCCCGCACCTTGCCGTTCACCTGCACCACCATCTCGATGCTGTCGCGCACCAGGGCGCTTTCATCCAGGGTTGGCCATAAGGCGTCCATGGCAGCGCCCTCACCACCGAGGGCCGGCCACAGCTCGTGGCAGATGTGGGGGGCAATCGGTTGCAGCATCAGCACCGCTGCGCGCAGCGCTTCCCGCTCTACCGCCAGGTCCTGCCCCTCCCGGGAGGCAAGGCTGCCAATCTCATTGGTCAATTCCATCACCGCGGCGATGGCGGTATTGAAGGTCTGGCGGCGGCCGTAGTCGTCCTCCACCTTGGCGATGGTCTCATGGGTCTTGCGGCGCACGGCTTTCTGGGTGTCGTCCAGGCTGTCCTTCTCGAGTGTCGGCGGCTCGCCGGCCGCAACGTGATTGGCCACCATCTTCCACAGCCGCTTGAGGAAGCGGTGGGCGCCCTCCACTCCGGCATCCGACCACTCCAGTGACTGATCCGGGGGTGCTGCGAACATGCTGAACAGGCGCGAGGTATCGGCGCCGTACTGATCGATAAGACCCTGAGGGTCGACCGTGTTGCCCTTCGACTTGGACATCTTGGCGCCGTCTTTCAGCACCATACCCTGGGTGAGCAGGCGGGTGAAGGGCTCGTCCGAGCTCACCAGGCCTTCGTCGCGCATCAGCTTGTGGTAAAAGCGCGCGTACAGCAGGTGCAGGATGGCGTGCTCAATGCCGCCAACGTATTGATCCACCGGTGTCCAGTAGTTGGCCTCATCGTCGAGCATGGCCTGGTCATTGCGCGGGCAGCTGTAGCGCGCGTAGTACCAGGAAGACTCCATAAACGTGTCGAAGGTGTCGGTTTCCCGGGTCGCCGGCCCGCCACACTTGGGGCAGGTGCACTGGTAGAACTCGGGCATCTTCTTGATCGGCGAGCCAATCCCTTCGAATTCGACCTCGGTGGGCAATACTACCGGCAGGTCGCTCTCCGGCACCGGCACGGCGCCGCAATCGTCACAGTAGATGATGGGAATAGGCGCGCCCCAGTAGCGCTGGCGCGACACCCCCCAGTCCCGCAGGCGGAAGTTCACGGTGCGCTCGCCCTTGCCCTCTGATGTGAGGCGATCAGCGATGGCGTCAAAGGCCGCCTGGAAATCCAGGCCGTCGAACTCACCGGAGTTGACGGTCACCACGTCGGTCTTGTCAGCGTACCAGTCCTGCCACGTGCAGGCGTCGTACTCGAAACCGTCGTCAGGTTTGCCAATCACCTGCACGATGGGCAGGCCGTACTTGCTGGCGAAAGCGTGGTCACGCTCGTCGTGGCCGGGCACCGACATCACGGCCCCCGAGCCGTAGCTCATCAATACGAAGTTCGCGACCCAGATCGGCACCAGGTCCCCGGTCAGCGGATGCACCGCCTTGAGGCCCGTGTCTAAGCCCCGCTTTTCCATGGTGGCCATCTCTGCCTCGGCTACCTTGTGGTGGCCTTCCTGCTCGATGAAGGCGGCCAGTTCCGGGTTGCTCTCGGCCGCTTTAACCGCCAGCGGGTGCTGCAGGGCCACGGCCATGTAAGTAGCCCCCATGAGGGTGTCCGGGCGGGTGGTATACACCTCGATCTCGCCGCCATCCTCCAGACCGAAGCGCAGGTTCACGCCCTCGGAGCGTCCAATCCAGTTGCGCTGCATGGTGCGCACCTGGTCTGGCCAGCCCTCCAGCTTATCGAGGTCGTCCAATAACTCCTGGGCATAGGCGGTAATACGCAGGAACCACTGTGCGATTTCCCTGCGCTCTACCGGCGCGCCGGAACGCCAGCCACAGCCGTCGATCACCTGCTCGTTGGCCAGTACCGTCTGGTCCACCGGGTCCCAGTTCACCTCGGCCATCTTCTTGTAGGCGAGGCCCTTCTCGAACAGCTTGGTAAAGAACCACTGTTCCCAGCGGTAGTACTCCGGGTGACAGGTGGCCAACTCGCGCTCCCAGTCCAGGGCGAAGCCCAGCTGCTTGAGCTGGCGGCGCATCTCGTCGATGTTGTCGGCAGTCCAGGCGGCCGGCGGGATATTGTTCTGGATGGCGGCGTTTTCCGCCGGCATCCCAAAGGCGTCCCAGCCCATGGGCTGCAGCACATTCTTGCCCTGCATGCGCTGGAAGCGGGCGATCGTGTCGCCGATGGTGTAATTGCGCACGTGGCCCATGTGCAGCTTGCCGCTGGGGTAGGGCAGCATGCTCAGACAGTAGAATTTCTCGCGCTTATCGTCCTGTTGCACGCGAAAGCTCGCGTTGTCCTCCCAGTAGGCCTGGGCCGCGGTTTCTACCTCGCGTGGCTGGTATCGCTCGTCCATGGTGTCCAATAATCAGATGAATCGGGGCTTTCAAAAAGACCGCGCATTCTAGCAGCTATTTGCCGCCGGCTGGAACGCGCGACGTGGCGCGAAACCCGCCAGATGCCGTACACTCAGCGGCTCTAAGACCCGTGGAGCCCTCGATGGCAGACCCACAAATTCCTGACCGCGCCCTGCTGGAGCGATGGCTCAAGGCATCACATATCGATTTCGAGGATTGCGGCCGCTGCGAGGGCCTGCACCTGCCGCCGCTGCGCGCCGTGGAAGGGGTGATCGACAGCCGCCTGTTTCTGGAGCGTTACGGCTTGCTGTTGACCACCGAGCTGGAAGTGCGGCCCATGGCGGTGCTGCCGCTGTCGGCTGACATGGGGCGCCTGAACATGGATTACCCCACCGTAAAGGTGTTCCTCGACGTGGCCGACGACGCCATCCCGCAGCTGGTGGTGGCAGGCGTACTGCCGACCAGCGCCGGCCTCACACAGGAGCAGGTCTCGGCCTTTGTGGCACTGACCCTGGAGGAAACCCGCCAGCTGGCCGGCGACTGCCTGCAGCTCGACTACCTGTTCGCGGAACCGCAGGGCGGCCGCGCGGGTCCCAGCCCGGCGCTGCACTAGTGCCAACTCAATTAGTGTGAACAGGCCCCAGTGAAATTCCTGCGACCCGATATAACGGGGCTGCCTCAGAGCGGTATCGCGAAAATTGCCATTCCCAGGCTGGGCGATCCCAGTGTCATCCCCCTGTGGTTTGGTGAGGGAGACCGGATCACGCCGGAGTTCATTCGCGAGGCCGCCATGTCCGCACTGGCGGAGGGTGAGACCTTCTACAACTTCACCCGCGGCACGCTGCACCTGCGCGAGGCCATCGGTGACTATCTGGCCCGAATTTTCGGGGTAGACGTGCACCCGGATCGCATCACCTGCCCGGGTTCTTCCATGCTGTGTGTCACCATCGCCGCGCAACTCGCCCTGCAGAAGGGCGATCACGCGGTGGCGGTGGCGCCCCACTGGCCCAATATCGAAATGACCCTGAAAATCGCCGGCGCGGAAGTGTCCTCCGTGCGGCAGCGGCTCACCGATGAGGGCTGGGCGCTATCGGCACAGGAAATCATCGACGTGGTGCGGCCCAACACCCGCTGCATCTTTGTGAACTCGCCCTGCAACCCCACCGGCTGGGTCATGAAACCCGAGGACCAGCTCGCGCTGCTGGAATTCTGTCGCGAGCGCCAGATCCTGCTGATTGCCGACGAGGTTTACCACCGTATGGTTTATGACGGAAGTGTGGCCTCACCGTCTTTCCTCACCATAGCGAGAGACGAAGATCCCGTCATGATCATCTACGGCATGAGCAAGAGCTGGGCGATGACCGGCTGGCGGCTGGGCTGGGTCATCACGCCGCGGGAGGCGTCTACCGCCTGGCAGATCATGTCGGAGAACTTCAATACCGGCGCCGCCGTGTTTACCCAGCGGGCGGCTGCCACTGCCCTGCGCGACGGTGACGGACTGGTTGCCGAACTGCTGGCCCACTATGCCCGCGGCAGGGATATTGTTATGGAAATCCTCAGCGGCCACCCGCGCATTACCCTCAGCAAGCCGAAAGGGGCGTTCTACGCTTTCCCGAGAATCGAAGGCATCGAGTCCAGCCTGCAGTTCGCCCAGGACCTGTTGGACACAGAGGATGTGGGCGTGGCGCCGGGCTATACCTTCGGTGAGGACAACGAGCAGCACATTCGCATCTGCTTTGCCCGCTCCCACGAGCAGCTCGAAGAAGGGCTGACGCGCATGCTGCGCTACCTGGATCGCGGCTAGTCGTGGCGCAGGCGCAGGCCCATGCTGCCGGCGCCCATCACCAGTACCAGCAATAGTCCGCACAGTCCGATCACAGGGACGGAGCCGATCCTGGAATAGGGCGTTTCCCCCAGCATTGCACGGGCCTCGCCGGTCAGCGCCAGGCGTTCGAACTGCGGCGCCTGGGCCACGACCTGGCCGCGCTCGTCGATGATGGCGGAGATGCCGTTATTAGTGCCGCGAATCAGGTAGCGGCCGTTCTCCAGCGCCCGCATGCGCGCCATCTGCAGGTGTTGCAGCGGGCCGATGGAGTCGCCGAACCAGGCGTCGTTGCTGATGGTGATCATGAGGTCCGCGCGGCGGGCGTATTCCCGTACCAGCTCCGGGTAAACAATCTCGTAGCAGACGAAGGGCGAGACCCGGAAGTCGTGCAGCAGCAGCGGTTCCTGCTCCCGGCCCCCGGAGCTGAACGCCGACATGGGCAGGTCGAAGAAGTCGATGGTGCCGCGCAGCCAGTCTTCCAGCGGTACGTATTCACCAAACGGCACCAGTCGCTGCTTGTGGTACACACCCGAGCCCCGGGCCAAACCGACAATGCTGTTGAAGTACTGCCGCTCGCCCTCAGGGCGCCAGAGGATGCCGGTTACCAGGGCGCTGTCCGCATCGAAGGTGCGGCGGGCCAGAGGTAGCAGGAAGCCCTGGGCGCGCTGGTAGTAGTTGGGGATCGCCGCCTCAGGCCACAAGATGATATCGCTGCCCAACACCTCGCTGGTGAGGCTGTCGTAAATCTCCAGGGTGGGCTGGTAGAAGTCCCGGTCCCACTTGCGCTCCTGGGGAATATTGGGTTGCACGATGCCCACGCTCAGGCTGTCGGCGCTGGCCGGCGCCACCCAGCGGGCCTGGTCGAGCTGCCAGCCGATCAGCCACAGGCTGGCGATCATGATGCCGTAGACCAGGTAGGCCTGCAGGTGCCGGCGCATCCAGGCCAGGTACAGGCAGCTGGCGGTAAAGGCGAGCAGCAGGGAGCCGCCGTAGACGCCGATCACCGGCACCCAGCCCTCGGCCCAGGTGTCGAGGGTGGCGTAGCCGATGTAGAGCCAGGGGAAGCCCGTCAAAAACCAGCTGCGCAGCCACTCGAACAACACCCACAGAGCTGGAAAGCCCAGCAGCATGCCGGCCATATGTGGGCGCAGGAAGCGGGTGTAGGTCAAGGCAAACAGGCCCTGCAGCAGGGCCAGGCCCATGCAGAACAGCGCAGTCAGGAACAGCGCCAGCAGCACGCTGGCATTGCCGTAGTCGTGGATGCTGACATACACCCAGGAAGTGCCGGTACCGAACTGGCCGACGCCGTACAACCAGCCCAGCAGAAAAGCGCGGCGCGGCGTGCAGTGGCGCAACAGCCCCATGTACAGGCACAGGCTGACAATGGCCGCGGGCCAGATATCGTAAGGGGTCAGTGACAGGGTGAGCAGGGCGCCGGCAAAGAGAGCCAGCAAGCCAGGTCCCAGCCTGCCGAACCAGAGCAAGACTCTAATCCTGTACGCGCACGCGCAAGGAGTGAATCTTGCGCTGGTCGGAATTGACGACCTTGAATTCCAGGCCGTCGATCACGGTACTCTCGTTGTGGCCGGGCAGGTGACCAAACTGCTGCAGCACCAGCCCGCCGATGGTGTCGAACTCGTCGTCGCTCAGGTCGACGTCGAACTCCTCGTTGAAGTCTTCGATGGGAGTCAGCGCCCGCACGATGTAATCGCCCTCCCCCAGCTTACGCATGAACACGTCGGTATCGGTGTCGGTCTCGTCTTCAATCTCGCCGACAATCTCTTCCAACACGTCCTCGATGGTGACCAGGCCCGCCACGCCGCCGTATTCGTCGATGACGATAGCCATGTGGTTACGGTTCTCGCGGAACTCACGCAGCAGCACGTTGAGGCGCTTGCTCTCGGGCACCACCACGCCGGGGCGCAGCAGCGACACCACGTTGAAATCCTCACCCTGGGGTTCGAGAATCTGTGGCAGCAGGTCCTTTACCAGCAGGATGCCCAGCACATCGTCGGGGCTGTCGCCGATTACCGGATAGCGGGAGTGGGCCGACTCGATGATCTGCGGCAGGATTTCCTCCAGGGAAGCCTCGGCCTTGATCACCTGCATCTGCGAGCGCGGCACCATGATGTCGCGGGCCTGCTGCTCGGCCACCTGCATGGCGCCTTCGATGATGCTCTGGGCGTCTTCGTCGATCACCTCGTTATCGCGGGCGATCTCCAGCACCTCGCTCAGCTCCTTGCGAGTGCGGGGCTCGGAACTGAATGCCAGGGCAATCTTGGCGAGCCAGCTCTTATCAGTGGATTCGCTGCTCGATCGCTCTTCGCTCACCGGCCGACCTCCGCGAGTTCTTCAGTGGCATAGGGGCAGGGGTGGCCGAGTCCGGCAAGGATGTCGGTTTCCAGCGCCTCCATCTCCTCGGCCTCCGCAGCGTCGATGTGGTTGTAGCCCAGCAGGTGCAGGCTGCCGTGTACCAGCATATGGCTCCAGTGCTGCTCGGGGCTCTTGTGCTGCTCGCGGGCCTCGCGGTTAATCACCGCCGGGCACAGCACGATATCGCCCAGCAGCGGGTGCTCGATGCCTGGCGGCAACTCCGCCGGAAACGACAGCACGTTGGTGCTGCCGTCCTTGCCGCGGTAGCGGCTGTTGAGGCCCGTCATAGTGCCCTCGTCGACCAGACAGATGCTGACTTCCGCGTCATCGCGGCGCCCCTCCAGGGCGGCGGCAACCCAGCGGCGTATGTCGTCCTCGTCAGGGCTGGAATCGTCGCCGGAGGACTGGATGTCTACCACCAGGTTCACGAGCGCGATTTATCGAGGCTGGAGGTGGTGTGGCTGGCGTCGAAGCTGTCGTAGGCTTCGACGATGCGCTGCACCATGGGGTGGCGCACCACGTCGCGCGCCTGGAAGTAGGTAAAGCCGATGCCCTCGACCCCGTCCAGCACGTTCATCACGTGGGTCAGCCCCGACTGGGTGCCGCGGGGCAGGTCGATCTGGGTGGCGTCACCAGTAATCACGGCGGTGGAGCCGAAACCGATACGCGTCAGGAACATCTTCATCTGTTCCCGGGTGGTGTTCTGGGCTTCGTCGAGGATGATGAAGGAGTTGTTCAGGGTGCGACCACGCATGAACGCCAGCGGTGCCACCTCAATGACGTTGCGCTCGATGTACTTGTTCACCGTTTCGAAGCCCAGCATTTCGTACAGGGCGTCGTACAGCGGGCGCAGGTAGGGGTCGATCTTCTGGCTTAGATCGCCGGGCAGGAAGCCCAGCTTTTCGCCGGCCTCCACGGCCGGGCGCACCAGCAGGATGCGGCGCACCCTGTCGGTGATCAGCGCTTCCACCGCGCAGGCCACCGCCAGGTAGGTCTTGCCGGTACCCGCCGGTCCGATGCCGAAGTTGATATCGCAGCGGCCGATCTGGCGCACGTAGGCCTGCTGGTTCTTGCCGCGGGGCTTGACCGAGGCGCGCTTGGTGCGGATGACGGCAATATTTTCGACGGCATTGTCGGCGGTGTTTTCCGCACCGGGCTCCACCAGGGTCTCCAGGCCCGCTTGCTGTAACTGCAGGTGCAGGGATTCCGGGCTCAGGGTGATGCCGGTGCAGATTTCCGCGTACAGGTCTTCCAGCAGCGCCTTGGCCACACTCACCGCTTCTTCGCTGCCGGCCACCGTGAAGTTCGAGCCGCGGGCACGCACGGTGATGCCCAGACGCTCTTCGATCTGTTTCAGGTGTTGGTCAAATTGGCCGCAGAGTGTTGCGAGGTGGCGGGCGTCGCTGGGTTCGAGTTCGAAACTCAGCTGACTGGGAGGTTCGTCACTATTCAAATTGGTCGTTTAGCCGCGTAGCGGCGTTGCACTCCTGAGTAAGGATAATGGTGTTTCAGCCAACGTCAACTGCGAGATCGTTGGTGGTGAGGTGACCCCGCAGGGAGTTGGGAAGGGCCTCGTCGATATGAACATCGGCGAACTCACCAATCAGGGAATGATCGGTGCAGTGGAAATTGACCACCCGGTTGTTCTCGGTACGGCCCTGCAGCTGGCCCGGGTCCTTCTTGGACACGCCGGTAACCAGTACCCGCTCGGTGGTGCCCACCATGCGGCGGCTGATTGCCATGGCCTGCTGGCTGATGCGGGTCTGCAGGATCTGCAGTCGCTGCTTCTTGACCTCTTCCGTTGTGGTGTCGGGCAGCTCGGAGGCCGGGGTGCCGGGGCGCGCGCTGTAGATAAAGCTGAAGGAGTGATCGAAGCCGATTTCCTCGATCAGTTTCATGGTGGCGGCGAAGTCGGCGTCGGTTTCCCCGGGGAAGCCGATAATAAAGTCTGAGGACAGGCTGATATTCGGCCGGTGCCGGCGCAGGCGCCGTACTTTGGACTTGTATTCCAGGGCGGTATGGCCGCGTTTCATGGCCATCAGCACCCGGTCGCTGCCGCTCTGTACCGGCAGGTGCAGGTGGTCCACCAGTTGCGGAATGTCCGCATAGGCGTCGATCAGCGCGTCGCTGAACTCTACCGGGTGGGAGGTGGTGTAGCGGATGCGCTCTATGCCGGGTACCTTCGCGACCAGGAACAGCAGCTCGGCAAAGTCGACAATCTCGCCCAGGTGGTTCTCGCCCCGGTAAGCGTTGACGTTCTGGCCCAGCAGGTTCACCTCGCGCACGCCTTTGGCAGCGAGGCCCGCCACCTCGGCAATCACGTCGTCCAGCGGGCGGCTCACTTCCTCGCCGCGGGTGTAGGGCACCACGCAGAAGGTGCAGTATTTGCTGCAGCCCTCCATGATGGATACGAAGGCGCTGGGGCCGTCGACGCTGGGCTCGGGCAAGCGGTCGAACTTCTCGATTTCCGGGAAGCTGACGTCCACCACCACGGTGCCGTCGGATTGCGTCGATTCATTCAGCATATCCGGCAGCCGGTGCAGTGTCTGGGGGCCGAATACCAGGTCCACATAGGGCGCGCGCTTGCCGATCTCTTCACCTTCCTGGCTGGCCACGCAGCCGCCGACGCCGATGACCAGGTCGGGGTTCTTCTGCTTCAGGCTCTTCCAGCGGCCCAGCTCACTGAATACCTTCTCCTGGGCCTTTTCGCGGATGGAGCAGGTATTGAGCAGCAATACATCAGCCTCCTCGGGGGTCTCCGCGGGGATCATGGCGTGGCTTTCGCCCAGCAGGTCGCGCATACGATTGGAGTCGTATTCGTTCATCTGGCAGCCGTGGGTCTGGATGTATAGCTTCTTCGGCAAAGGTCGTTCCAGGTGCTCAAATTTTGGGCAGCGGATTATAGCGGCTGACGGGCGATAAGTGATAGTATTGCCGCCCATTTTTTGACCAGGACGCCGTACCGGCAGCGCCATGCCACAGCCCATCTACAAGGTGATCTTCCAGAGCCAGAACCAGGTGTACGAGGTGTACGCCCGGCAGATCTTCCAGAGCGATATGTGGGGCTTCATCGAAATCGAGGAATTCCTGTTCGGTGAGCGCAGCAAGCTGGTGGTGGACCCTTCGGAAGAGAAACTCAAGCACGAGTTCGGCGGCGTCAAACGCAGCTATATCCCCATGCATTCCATCATCCGCATCGACGAGGTTGACAAGGAGGGCGCCGCCAAGGTCAGCGAGTCCACCGGCGCCGGCAATGTCTCGGCCTTCCCCATGCCGGGCATGATCCCGACGCCCCAGTCGGAGGAGTAAGCTGCCTCTCGGCCGTAGTTGAATTTGGCCGAATAGTACCTATATCTGGGGAACACGCATTCACAGGATTGCAGGTCTCCCATGATGGACGACGGCAGTAGCGACGAGGCGATCGTCAACGGCGAAATCATTGCCGAACCCGCCCAGGGCCAGCCTCTCGCAGTGGCAGATGACGTTCTGCCCGATACCCTTCACATACTACCTATCAGCACCCGGCCGTACTTCCCCGGCCAGGTGCAGCCGGTGCTGGTCAACCTGCAGAAATGGGGCAGCACCCTCAAGGCGGTGGGCCAGGCCGGTCATGGCCTGCTGGGGCTGGCCTTCGTGGACGGCGTAGAGAGCGACCAGGCCGGCACTGGCGATATTCCGCAGATGGGCTGCGTGGTGCGCCTGCACCGCATGCCCGCCGGCGGTCAACAGCAGGACCAGTTTATGGTGCAGGGTATCAAGCGCTTCCGCATCGTGCGCTGGCTCAACGATTCCGCCCCCTTCCTGGCCCAGGTGGAATACCCTCGCAGCCAGGGCCAACGCGACAGTGACGAGGTGAAAGCCTACGCCATGGCCCTGATCAAGGAGATCAAGGAGCTACTGCCGCTCAACCCGCTCTACAATGAGGAGCTGAAGCAGTACCTGTCGCATTTCAGCCCCAACGAGCCCTCACTGCTGGCGGACTTTTCCGCAGCACTCACCACCGCCTCCGGCAGCCAGCTGCAGGAAGTGTTGGAAACCCTGCCGCTGATCCCGCGCATGGAAAAGGTGCTGGCACTGCTGCGCAAGGAACGGGAGGTGGCGGAGCTGCAGGGCCAGATCAGTGAACAGGTCAATCAGCAACTCTCCGAGACCCAGCGCGAGTTCTTCCTCAAGGAGCAGCTCAAGGTCATCCAGAAAGAGCTGGGCATCTCGAAAGACGACAAGACCGCCGACCAGGACACCTTCGAGGAGCGCCTTCAGAAGCTGAAGCCGCCCGAGATGGTAATGAAGCGCATCGAGGAGGAGATGCAGAAACTCTCCTACCTGGAAACCGGCTCACCGGAATACGCGGTGACTCGCAACTACCTGGACTGGGCCACCTCGGTGCCCTGGGGGGTGTACTCGGAAGACATCCTGGAACTGGGGCATGCCCGCGAGGTGCTGAATGATCACCACGACGGCCTCGAAGATGTGAAAGAGCGCATCGTCGAGTTCCTGGCGGTGGGCAGCTTCAAGGGCGAGATTTCCGGCTCGATCCTGCTGCTGGTGGGTCCGCCCGGCGTGGGCAAGACCTCCATCGGCCGTTCGGTGGCAGACGCCCTGGGTCGCAAGTTCTATCGCTTCAGCCTGGGCGGCATGCGCGACGAGGCTGAGATCAAGGGCCACCGCCGTACCTACATCGGGGCCATGCCCGGCAAGCTGGTGCAGGCACTGAAAGACGTGGAGGTCAGCAACCCGGTGATCATGCTCGACGAGATCG
>JANQGK010000382.1 GCA_028277365.1 Halieaceae bacterium
TTCTGGTGGCCGCGCTGACGGTAGGCGGAGATCAACTGGATCACCCGTACCTGCTTGCGCTCGTACTCGGTGGCCTGGCTGTCGGCCTGCACGGTGGCCTCGGTGCGCACCCGCATCTTGCTGATCTGCGCAAAGCGGTCGCGCACCGTCGAATGGGGAATGTCCTGGAGGTTGCCGTCAACTCGCGGCAGGGTATCGAAATAGCTGCGCCATTCCTCGGGAACCGCGTTGGGGTCCATCAGGTAGGCTTCATACAGGTCTTCTACATAGGTGGCGTTGCCGCCGTAGATATGGGAGGTGCGCCAGAGCGCCTCCATCTGACTTTCTTGCATGCGCGCGTGAATCCGAACAGTGGGCTGAATTTTTGGCGCAAAAATTATCGCACACAACAATCCCGCACCCTAGGGCTGCGGGGCTTCTCAGGCGGATATCAGCAGGTTTTTTTACCACCCGGAGGCCCCAGGCGGCAAAACCCCGACAGGAGTCGGGGTCTTTAAGTGCTTTAGTTACGACTATCGTTCAGAGAGTCGCTCAGACAATCAGGCGCCGCGCTGCAGCAGCATGGTGCGGATATGGCCGATCGCGCGGGTCGGGTTGAGACCCTTGGGGCACACGTTCACGCAGTTCTGAATGTTGTGGCAGCGGAACACGCTGAACGGGTCGTCCAACTTGGCCAGGCGTTCCTCGGTGGCGTCATCCCGCGAGTCCGCCAGGAAGCGGTAGGCCTGCAGCAAGCCTGCCGGGCCGATGAAGCGGTCCGGGTTCCACCAGAAAGACGGGCAGCTGGTGGAGCAGCACGCACACAAAATGCATTCGTACAGGCCGTCGAGCTTAGCGCGCTCTTCCGGGCTCTGCAGACGCTCAATGGCCGGTGCCGGCGTGCTGTTCTGCAGGTAGGGCTGGATTTTCTCGTACTGCTGATAGAACAGGGTCATATCGACCACCAGGTCGCGCACCACCGGCAGGCCCGGCAGCGGGCGCAGTACCAGCTTGTTGTTTTTGACCGTGTCAGACAGCGGCGTGATACAGGCCAGACCGTTCTTGCCGTTGATGTTCATGCCGTCTGAGCCACACACACCCTCGCGGCAGGAGCGGCGGTAGGTGATGGAGGGGTTCTCGGCCTTCAGCAGTTCGAGGACGTCCAGCACCATCATATCCTTGCCGCCGGTGTCGACTTCGAGGTCCTGCATGTAGGGCTCTTTGTCGGTCTCCGGGTTGTAGCGATAGATACTGACTTGCAACATGTCGGATATTCCTCGTGATCAGTAGGTACGGACTTTCGGCTCGAAGCCGTCCATGGTTTTCGGCGTAAAGTTCACCGAGCGCTTGCTGAGGCGCTTTTCCTCGGTCAGGTACAGCGAGTGGCACAGCCAGTTCTCGTCGTCTCGCTCCGGCAGGTCCTCGCGGGCGTGAGCGCCGCGGCTCTCGGTGCGCTGCTCGGCGGAAATGGCCGTGGCTTCGGCCGTCTCCAGCAGGTTCTGCAGCTCCAGCAGCTCGATGCGCGCCGTGTTGAAGGCCTGGCTCTTGTCTTCCAGGTGGGCGTTCTCGATGCGTGGGCGCAGCTCTTCGAGCTTCTTGACGCCTTCCACCATGAAGTCGCCTTTGCGGAACACACCAAAGTGGTTCTGCATGATGGTCTGCAACTCCTTGCGCAGGTCGGCCACCTTCTCACCCTCGGTGGAGGCGTTGACTTTGTTCAGGCGTTGCATAGCTTCTTCGATATCGGTATCGCGGGGCTCGCGCAACTCGATGCCGGTGCGCAGGGCGTCCTCGATGAACAGGCCCGACGCGCGGCCGAATACCACCAGGTCCAGCAGGGAGTTACCACCCAGGCGGTTGGCGCCGTGTACAGATACACAAGCGGCTTCGCCGCAGGCGTAGAAGCCCGGGATCACCTGGTCGTTGCCGTCGGCGTCGACGGTCAGCGCCTGGCCGTGAATATTGGTGGGCGTGCCGCCCATCATGTAGTGGCAGGTCGGTACCACCGGAATCGGCTCTTTCACCGGGTCGGCGTGGGCGAAGGTGCGAGACAGCTCGAGGATGCCTGGCAGGCGGGATTCCAGCACTTCCTCGCCCAGGTGATCGAGCTTCAGGAACACGTGGTCGCCCTCGGGGCCACAGCCGCGACCCTCGAGGATTTCCAGCACCATGGAGCGGGCCACCACGTCGCGGCCTGCCAGGTCCTTAGCGTTGGGGGCGTAACGCTCCATGAAACGTTCGCCGTCCTTGTTGATCAGGTAGCCACCTTCGCCGCGGCAACCTTCAGTTACAAGGGTGCCGGCGCCGTAAATGCCGGTGGGGTGGAACTGCCACATCTCCATGTCCTGCATGGGGAAGCCCGCACGCATGGCCATACCGACGCCGTCACCGGTGTTGATGTGAGCATTGGTGGTGGAAGCATAGATCCGGCCGGCTCCGCCGGTGGCGAACACCGTGGCCTTGGACTTCACGAACACGGTCTCGCCGCTTTCGATGTCGATGGCGATCACGCCGACGACCGCGCCGTCCTGGTTCTTCACCAGGTCAACGGCAAACCACTCGTTGAAGAACTGCGTGTTGTGCTTGACGTTGTTCTGGTACAGCGTGTGCAGAAGTGCGTGGCCGGTACGGTCCGCCGCGGCGCAGGTGCGGGCGGCCTGGCCACCTTCACCGAAATTCTTGGACTGGCCGCCGAAGGGGCGCTGGTAAATGCGGCCCTCTTCGGTGCGGGAGAACGGCAGGCCCATATGCTCCAGTTCGAAGATGGCTTCCGGGCCCACGGAACACATGTACTCGATGGCGTCCTGGTCACCGATGTAGTCGGAACCCTTGACGGTGTCGTACATGTGCCAACGCCAGTCGTCATCAGGGTCCGCACTGGCAATGGCGCAGGTAATACCGCCCTGGGCCGACACCGTGTGAGAGCGGGTCGGGAAGACCTTGCTGATCACGGCGGTCTTGTAGCCGGACTGGGCCAGCTGCAGCGCGGCACGCATGCCGGAACCGCCGCCACCCACGATGACGCCGTCAAAGGATATGGTTCGAATGGAAGCCATGTTTCAGGGTTCTCCAGGAAATCTCTGGTTCTGTAAAAAATGTATCGAGTCTGCGGGTGCCAGACAATCAGCCGCTAGCCCATCCAGACGATCTGCAGGCCCCACACCACGTAGGTGAACAGGGTCACTCCGCAGATGGCGCTGACGATGCCGCGAATAAGGTTGCCGTTGGCCCCAACCATGCGGGTGGTCAGGTAGTCGGTCAGCACGCACCACAGGCCGATCCAGGCGTGCAGGCCGATCGACAGCACGGCCGCCACGCTCAATACCTGCATCCAGGTCTGGGCGAAGAAGGCCTCCCACTGGGCGAAGCTCATATCGCCGTTCATGCCGATGTAGGTACCGATGACGCTGAACCAGGCCAGCAGGATAACGCCGCTGACGCGCTGCACCAGCCAGTCGTAAAGGCCGGAGCGGCCCAGATTTGTAACAGCAGTTACCATATCCACACCCCCGCCAGCGCGATAAGAATGACAGACAAAACAATAATAATGCGCGAGCCCAGCACCCCGCCTTCCAGGGTTTCGCCGTAGCCGAAGTCACCCACCAGGTGCTTCAGGCCGGCCAGGCCGTGGTAGATGCTCACTGAGAGAATGCCCCAGACGACGAGCTTAACCAGGGGTGCGGTCAGCAGCGCTTTCACATCAGCAAAGCCCTCCGGGCCCGACAGGCTCATATCCAGCAGATAGAGCATGATGCCGACGGAAACAAAATTAATCACCCCGGAAATGCGGGTCAGGATGGACGTGATCGCGGTGATCGGGAGCTTGATAGTGCTCAGGTCCAGGTTAACAGGTCTAGTGTCATTCACGATGTTCGATACCAGTCAGTGGCCCCGTACGGGGTATCGTTGCTTGTGTGCGCTCCATCCTTAATTGTAGATGCCGTGGTCGGCATCGGCTGCAGGTGCACCCGCGGGCGCAAGCCGCTGTTATTGGCGGAGGCTGATGGTGCGGGTGCGCCGATTTGAGCGCCCCGAAAAGCCGCCGGGAGTATAGGCTGTTGACGGTGCAAATACAACGCGACGCCCCGGCGCTGCTGGCTTGCGGGGCCCTCCGTCCAATTGACAATCTCGACCGAAACTCTATAGTTGAGCACCCCGCCCAAGCATGAAAACAGGACCCTTCATGAGCGACAAGAAAGCAACCCTCACCATCGATGGCCTGGATGAAGCGGTCGAACTGCCCGTTTACTCCGGCAGCATCGGGCCCGATGTGGTCGACGTGGGCGGGCTTACCGGCAAAGGTATGTTCACCTACGACCCGGGCTTCGTCTCCACCGCTGCCTGCGAATCGCAGATTACCTACATCGACGGCGGCAAGGGTGTGCTGCTGCACCGCGGCTATCCGATCGACCAGCTCGCGGAGCACTCCGACTACCTGGAAGCCTGCTACCTGCTGCTTTATGGCGAGCTGCCGAATGCCGAGCAGAAGAGCACTTTCGAGAACACCGTGCGCTACCACACCATGGTGCACGACCAGCTGACCTACTTCTTCCGCGGCTTCCGCCGCGACGCACACCCGATGGCCATTCTCTGTGGCGTGGTCGGTGCCCTGTCGGCCTTCTACCACGATTCCACCGACATCAGCGACGAGAAGCACCGCGAAGTGGCGGCCTTCCGCCTGATCGCCAAGATGCCGACCCTGGCAGCCATGAGCTACAAGTACTCCGTCGGCCAGCCTTTCATGTACCCGGACAACACCAAAGGCTACGCCGAGAATTTCCTGCACATGATGTTCGGCACTCCCTGCGAGCCCAGCAACGTCAACCCGGTGCTGGCCAAGGCCATGGACCGTATCTTCCTGCTGCACGCCGACCACGAGCAAAACGCCTCCACCTCCACGGTGCGCCTGGCCGGCTCTTCTGGCGCCAATCCGTTTGCCTGCATTGCCGCGGGCATTGCTGCCCTGTGGGGCCCGAGCCACGGCGGCGCCAACGAGGCGGTGCTGAACATGCTGCAGGAAATCGGCGACCCGGATCGTATCGACGAATTCGTGGCCCGCGCCAAAGACAAGAACGACCCCTTCCGCCTGATGGGCTTCGGCCACCGGGTCTACAAGAACTTCGACCCTCGTGCCACGGTACTCAAGCAGAGCTGTGACGAGGTGCTGGCGGAGCTGGGCATCGAGAACGACCCGCTGCTGGAGATTGCCAAGCGCCTCGAGCAGATCGCCCTGGAAGACGAATACTTCATCGAGAAGAAGCTCTATCCCAACGTGGACTTCTACTCCGGCATCATCCTCAAGGCCATCGGCATTCCCACCAGCATGTTCACGGTGATTTTCGCGATCGGCCGTACCGTGGGCTGGATTGCCCACTGGAACGAGATGATCAGCGGCAGCTACCGCATCGGCCGCCCGCGCCAGCTCTACACCGGACACACGCAGCGGGACTACCTGCCTGTCGATAAGCGCTGATGACGGCCTGTGTCATCAGCGGGACGGGGCTGTACACCCCGTCCCTGTCCATCAGCAATGTTGAACTGGTTGAGTCCTTCAACCAGTTTGTCGACAACTACAACACCGAGCATGCTGACGCCATCGCCGCAGGCGAACTGGCGCCGCTGGAACACTCTTCCGCCGAATTCATCGAGAAAGCCTCGGGCATCAAGGCACGCTTCGTGATCGACAAGGACGGCGTGCTGGACCCGGCCCGCATGGCGCCGCGCATTGCCGAGCGCCCCGACGAGGAGCAGTCCCTGCAGTGCGAGATTGGCGTGATTGCCGCCACCGAGGCCATGCAACGCGCCGGCAAGACGGCTGCGGACATCGACGCAGTCATCGTCGCCTGCTCCAACCTGCAGCGCCCCTACCCGGCGATTGCCGTGGAACTGCAGGATGCCCTGGGCATCGACGGCTGGGGTTACGATATGAACGTGGCCTGCTCCTCGGCCACCTTCGGCATCCAGGCCGCCCGCGACAGTATCCTCAACGGCAGTGCTGGCTGTGTGTTGGTGGTGAACCCCGAGATTTGCTCCGGCCACCTCAACTTCCGCGACCGCGACGCCCACTTTATCTTCGGCGACGTGTGTACCGCAGTGGTGGTGGAGCGCAAGGAGTCGGCCAGCTCAGACGACCAGTTCGAGATTCTCGGCACCAAACTAAAGACCAAGTTCTCCAACAACATCCGCAACAACTTCGGCTTCCTCAACCGCGGTGACGAGAGCGGTGTCGGCCAGCCCGACAAGCTGTTTCGCCAGAACGGCCGCAAGGTGTTCAAGGAAGTGTGCCCGATGGTGGCGGAGCTGATTCTCGAGCACCTGGACAGCCTGGCCCTGGGCAGCGCTGACATCAAGCGCATGTGGCTGCACCAGGCCAACCTCAACATGAACCAACTGATCAGCCGGCGGGTACTGGGCCGCGAGGCCAGCGCTGAGGAAGCGCCCACCATTCTCGACGAGTATGCCAATACCAGTTCGGCGGGTTCGGTGATCGCCTTCCACAAGCACCACGGGGATTTTGCCGCCGGCGATACCGGCGTGTTGTGCTCCTTTGGTGCCGGTTACAGCATCGGCAGCGTGGTGCTGCGCAAACTCTGATCTTCAGGCGGCCAACAGGCCGCCTAGTACTTCCACAACCTTCTCACACTGCTCCGCCGTGCCCACGGTGATGCGCAGGAAATCGCGGGTGCGCGGCTTGTCGAAGTGGCGCACCACGATGCCCCGGGCGCGCAGGCCGCGCTGCAGTTCCAGCGCATCCCCCTGCGGGTGGCGGGCAAACACAAAGTTGCCCTTCGAGGGCAGCACCTCGAAACCGAGGCCCTCCAGGCCAGCGCTGAGCGCCTCACGGTTGGCGATGATTTCGGCACGCCTTGCCTCGAACCACTCGCCGTCGTCCAGCGCCGCGGTGGCGCCGGCCTGAGCCAGGCGGTCCAGGGGGTAGGAATTGAAGCTGTTCTTAACCCGCTGCAGGCCCTCGATCAGTTCGGCATCGCCGAAGGCCGCGCCCACCCGCAGTCCAGCCAGGGCGCGGGACTTCGACAGCGTCTGGATCACCAGCAGGTTGGGGTAGTCATCAATCAGCCGCACCGCCGACTCGGCCCCGAAGTCCACATAGGCCTCGTCCACCACCACCACACTGTCGGTGTTGTCCTTCAGCAGCGCCTCAATGTCTGCCAACGGCAAGGCTATACCGGTGGGGGCATTGGGGTTGGGGAAGATGATGCCGCCGTTGGGCCGGCGATAGTCCGCCAGGTCGACCTCGAAGGCCTCGTTGAGCGCCACGGTCTCTGCCTCAAGACCGTAGAACGCGCTGTACACCGGGTAGAAGCTGTAGGTGATATCCGGGTAGAGGATGGGCGCGCCGTGTTGGAACAGAGCCCGGAAGGTGTGGGCCAGCACCTCGTCGGAGCCGTTGCCCGGGAACACCTGTTCAGGACGCAAGTCCAGGGCACGGGCATAGGCGGCCTTAAGGCCGTTGCTCTCCGGGTCGGAGTACAGTCGCAGGCCCTCGTCAGCCGCGGCGTGAATGGCAGCGATGGCCTTCGGCGAGGGGCCAAAAGGCATCTCGTTGGTGTTGAGTTTGACCAGGTCTTGTTCAGCCGGTTGTTCGCCGGGCACATAGGGCGACAGGCCAGCCACCATGGGGTTCCAGAATCGGGACATGCGGATCTCCTTGAGGGGCCTAAGTGTAATGGTCGCGACTCCCGGAGGCGACCCGTGACCTGCCGCAATACAATGGCCCCGGCCTGCTCTTATACTGGGAGTGAATTCCAGGGGAGTGTAGATATGGCTGTAGGCAACTCACTGAGTCGCTTGTTGGGGAAATCACCGCTCAGCCCCTTGCAGGAGCACATGCGCCAGTCGGAGGCGGCAGTGGGTACCCTGCCCGGTCTGCTGGCGGCCGCCCAGGCCGGCGATTGGGAGCAGGCCAAGCAGCTCGACAGAGACCTGCGCGGCCACGCCACGGAGGCCGACCGCCTCAAGCTGGAGCTGCGCATGCAGCTGCGCAAGAGCCTGTTTATGCCGGTGTCGCGCAGCGATCTGCTGGAACTACTGACTTCCCAGGACCTGGTCGCGGACCACGCCGAGAGCTTTGCCGCCCTGCTGCTGAGCCGCAAGATCCAGGTGCCGGACAAGGCCTTTTCCCACTTCGCCGCCTACCTCGCGGCCAGTGCCTCCACCTGCACTCTGGCCCTGGAGGCAGTCAACGAACTGGACGAGGTGTTCGAGGTGGGCTTCGGTAAACGCGAGATCGACCTGGTCTATGCCCGCCTCAGGGCCATCGCCAAACAGGAGAAGGCAGCGAGTAAGCTGGAGGCAAAGCTGCGGGCCAAGCTGTTTGCACTGGAGAAATCACTGGACCCGCTGGAGGCGATGTTTCTCTATCAGCTGGTGGACAAGCTGGATGCGATTGCCCGCGGCGCGGAGCGGATCGGGAATCGGTTGTTGATCCTCATAAGCATCTGAGTCGGTAGCCGGGTAAGAGGCCGGGTTGACGGCGTGGAGCGCTACTCGGGCCGGGAGCGCGCCGGCAGCAGGTCCAGAACCGCGTCGAGTTCGGCGTGGCGCACGTCTACGCCTTCCACCATGTAGATCACGTATTCGGCGATATTGCGGGCGTGGTCGCCGATGCGCTCGAAAGAACGCAGCGCCCACATGGCGGTGATACAGGCCTCGACATAGTCGGGATCTTCTCGCATGGCGTCTGCCAGCGCAGTCATAGCGCCGGCCATTTGCGCATCGATCTCCTCGTCGCCACGCGCTACCGCCAGGGCGGCCTGGGCGTCGCGGCGGGCGAAGGCGTCCAGCGCCGAGCGCAACATATCTATCACGATGGCGGCAATTTTCTGGATCCAGGGTCGGGCCGGGGCTTCCTCTGCCTGCTCGCTCAGGGCAATGGCCTGGCGCGCGACACGGCTGCTTTCATCGCCGATACGCTCGAGGTCGTTGAGCACCTTGCTGATGGCCAGCACCAGGCGCAGGTCACCTGCGGCGGGCTGGCGCCGGGCGAGGATGCGGAAGCACTCGTCGTCGATTTCCACTTCCCGAGCGTTGATGGCCTTATCCAGGCTCATTACCGATTGGGCGTCACCGCTGTCGAGCTCCAGCAGGGCCGACAGTGCCGCCAATACCTGCTTCTCCACCAGACCGCCCATTTCCAGCATATGAGCGGTCGCGGTTTCCAGTTCCTGGTTGAACTGGCCGGAAATATGTTGGCGGTGTGAATCCTGCTCAGCCATGGACCTCACCCGTAACGACCCGTGATGTAATCTTCCGTCTGCCGCTGCCTCGGGTTGGTAAACAGACGGTCAGTGCTGTCGTACTCCACCAGCCGTCCGAGATTCATGAAGGCGGTCATATCCGACACCCTCGCGGCCTGCTGCATGTTGTGCGTCACAATCACGATAGTGTATTTGGATTTCAATTCGTAGATAAGTTCCTCAATTTTCAGCGTGGAAATCGGGTCCAGCGACGAGGCGGGTTCATCCAGCAGCACCATTTCCGGCTCCACGGCGATGGTGCGGGCGATCACCAGGCGCTGCTGCTGGCCCCCAGACAGGCCCAGGGCGTTATCCTCGAGGCGGTCCTTGACCTCATCCCAGAGCGCCGCGGAGCGCAGCGACTTCTCGACAATCTCGTCCAGGTGGCGGCGGCGATTGATGCCCTGGATGCGCAGGCCATAGGCCACGTTTTCGTAGACCGACATGGGGAAAGGGTTAGGCTTCTGGAACACCATACCTACCCGCCGCCGCAGCTGCGACACGTCTACCGTGGGCAGATAGATATTGGTGTCTTCCAGCATCACCCGTCCGCTGACTGCGCAGCCGTCGACCAGGTCGTTCATGCGGTTGAAGCAGCGCAGCAGGCTGGACTTACCGCAGCCGCTGGGACCAATGAAGGCGGTCACCCGGCGCCGGGGAATGCTGAGGTCGATATCCCGCAGCGCCGGCTTGCCGCTGTAGCTCAGGTTGAGACGCTCCACCGTCAGCGCCACATCGGCCTCCTGGGTGGGCATCCAGGGCCGTCGATTGAGGGCGTCGAGATCAAAGCCGTGGGTCGACACGGGGCTCTCCTTTGGTCCAGGGTTTACACCACTCCCGATGCTGCTGCGCATCACACTGAACCGTCCAGCGCGGCGTAGCGCTCGCGCAGGCGATTCCTCAGTGCCACCGCCGCCAGGTTCAAAAGCGCAATGATCAGCACCAGCAGCAGGGCGGTAGCATATACCAGCGGGCGCGCGGCTTCGATGTTGGGGCTCTGGAAGCCGACGTCATAGATATGGAAGCCCAGGTGCATGAATTTCTGTTCCAGGTGCAGGTAGGGGAAGTTACCGTCCAGGGGCAGGGTCGGCGCCAGCTTAACCACACCCACCAGCATCAGCGGCGCCACCTCCCCTGCAGCGCGGGCCACCGCGAGAATCACCCCGGTCATCATCGCCGGGCTGGCCATAGGTAGCACCACACGCCAGAGGGTCTCGGCGCGGGTCGCGCCGAGAGCGAGGCTACCCTCGCGGATCGAAGCGGGAATCCGCGCCAGGCCCTCTTCAGTGGCGACAATCACCACCGGCAGGGTCAGCAACGCCAGAGTCA
>JANQGK010000383.1 GCA_028277365.1 Halieaceae bacterium
GCATGGCAGCAAAAAGCGCACCGTGCAGCTTGCTCAGCACGCCCAGCGCCTGGGCGGTGTAGAAGGCCTTGGCGTGAGGCTCCATGGGCTGGCTCCAGACCGCCGGGGAGGGTACGAAAACAACGTCTTCAGACTGCTGCTGCTTCCACTGGGTTAGCAGCGGCTCGAAATTGTAGCAGTGGCCGCAGCTATAGGCGAAAAACTCAACCACCTCGATCTTGTCACCACTGCGAGTAGGCAGTGCCGGTGAAATAACGTCGTAGTGCACTCCCTCGCGGAACTCCTGCGCCAGGGAGGGCAAGCTCAGCAGGGAAATGGCGATAGCCGCGAGAATTTTTTTCACAGTCTGTCTCCTGGTCGACGCATATTCAACATGCCCTTGGACAACCGGCGAGCCGATTCTCTCCCGCTCAGTACAGACCGGCGATGAAGTTGGCGACGGCGTCGATCTCATTGTCCGTCATACGGTAGGCCACGTCACGCATCAAGCGGGAGTCGCCGTCATTGGTGCGGCCGTTCGGATTTTCTTCCAGGGTGTTCTCGGCACCAGTGCGCCACTTGCGTAGCTGGTCGGCAATGTACTCTTTGTGCTGGCCCGCAAGGCGCGGCCAGCCCGCCGGAGCGTTGCCGCTACCGCGAGCGCCATGGCAGGCGGTGCAGGCGGCGACGCCGCTCTCCGAAACACCGGCCCGATACACTCCTGCACCCAACGCCAGCAGCTTGTCTTCGGCCTGACTGGGGGACGGCACCTGGCTGGCGTAGTAGGCGGCAATATCGGCGATCTGCTCGTCAGTGTAGTTGTCGACCA
This sequence comes from Halieaceae bacterium, assembly GCA_028277365.1. GTDB lineage: Bacteria > Pseudomonadota > Gammaproteobacteria > Pseudomonadales > Halieaceae > JANQIO01. The sequence goes on from JANQGK010000383.1 coordinate 809, forward strand.
GCCCCATCATGGTCGGCACCGGACGGCGCATATCGCGGATGTCGTAGATCTGTTTGATCAGGTATTTCTCGTTCTGCCCCGCCAGCTTGGGAAACTGTGGAACGACGCTGTTTCCATCCTCTCCGTGACAGCCGGCGCACACTACCGTCAGCGGCTTGCCTGCGGCGGGGTCACCCGCCAGCGCGTTGGCACTGAGGCCTGCGAGAATGACAAAAGCGAGAGTTAGCTTGTTCATGGGTTTTCCGAAATTAAGTCCGTGAATGTGGTTATTACGAGCCGGTCGACGCCGCCGACCCGATTTGTCCTTGATTGTGTCCGAGTTTTTACCCGAAGGCTGCCTACTTGGATTTCGCCATATATTCGATCAGGACCCGGTAGTCCTCGGCGCTGCAATCGAAGCACATGCCCTTGGGCGGCATGGCGTTCAGGCCGTTCTGTACCGAGGCCACCAGGGTGTCCATGCCCTTGGCCATGCGCGATTCCCAGTCGGCGGCTGCGCCCGTCTTGGGAGCGCCGGCGGCACCGGCGGCGTGACAAACTGCGCAGCTCTTGCGATAGAGCTCCTCGACCTTTGCTTCGGCGTCATCGCCATGGCTGTGCACGGCGAACAGCGTAAAGGCTGCTGCCAGAAGGACTTTTGCGTTAGTCTCCGTCATTTTTCACCTGTTTGCAGGGGTTTACGCGCCGGAATGCCTGGCGCTGTGCTCGGTCGCTCAAAAAAAGCTGTGGCATTATATACGACATGTCAGGCCCAACAAAGTCGATACAGAACGCCGCAAAGCAGGTTGCAGCGACCCCGAATTACCGGGCCGCCCGCTACCTGACCAGCGCCAGCCGCCCCAATCAGTGCCCCCCGGACGAGGGCTGGGAGGTGGCCTTCGCCGGGCGCTCCAATGCCGGCAAATCCAGCGCCATCAACAGCCTGACGGGCAACAGCAAACTGGCCCGCACCTCCAAGACGCCGGGGCGCACCCAGCTGCTTAATTTCTTCAGCCTCTCGGACCAGCAAAGGCTGGTAGACCTGCCAGGGTACGGTTTCGCCAAGGTGCCGGAAAAGGTCAAGGCCGAGTGGGTCCGGCTGATCGAGGACTATCTGCAGCAGCGGCGATCCCTGCGCGGGCTGGTCTTGCTGATGGACGTGCGCCACCCCCTGCAAGATTTCGATCGCATGATGATCGAGTGGGCCACCAGCGCACACATGCCGGTACACGTTCTACTGACCAAGGCCGACAAGCTAAAAAAGGGACCCGCCAAGAGTACCCTCATGAAAGTCCAGGGCGAACTGGCCGCGCAGGCCGGCCTGGTCAGCGTGCAACTGTTCTCCGCCCTCAAACACACCGGCCATGAAGAACTCCGCACCGTCCTCAACGCCTGGCTCACCGACACTTCCGTCCTCGAGTCCGAAGACCCCGAAGACCAGGAGCCACCCGCGCAAGAACCCGCCTAGGCGCGATAACCAGGCAGGCTTCTCGAAGAGAGTAATCAAAGCGGCCGGGAAACAATGAATCGAGACGTCATAGCGACTTCAATGACGATACGGAGTTACAGGCGTCTAAACACTGGTGGCGGGATAGTGGTGGACAGAGGACGTGACGCGGCGCCTCCATGGGCTTTAAGGCGCTCGTAAACCAACGGCCTCACAGAGAGCCAAACGACCGACAAGCATCGAGGCAACTGGAAAGCATCGAGGCAACTGGCAAGCATCGAGGCGACCGGCGGTGATATAGCGCCTCAGCAGGTCTTCAGGCGCTCGCAGACGAGCGGTCTTATAGAAAGCCGAGCGGTCTTATAGAGGGACGAGCGGGTCCTATAGAAAGAACCCCGACTGTCGGGGTTAAGAACAGCCGGGGCAAACAACGTCTCTGGGGAAAGTGAGACGTGGCGACCGGATCGGTCGCTGTGACATCGCGCCACAGTTACTCTGACCTCCCCGGCCGCGATAAGTTCCTCAGTGGGCCTCGTCCCAGTTGCCGCCTACGCCGGCCTCTACCAGCAGCGGCACATCCAGTTCGGCCGCCGCCGCCATTGCCTCGCAAACCCGGGCCTGCACCTCGTCGAGCGCGGGCTCTGCCACTTCCAGCACCAGTTCATCATGAACCTGCATGATCATGCGGGCATCCACAGCGCTGTCGCGCAGCCAGTGATCGACGCGCAGCATGGCACGTTTGATGATATCCGCCGCGGTGCCCTGCATAGGGGCATTGATCGCAGTACGCTCGGCGGCCTGTACCCGCATCTTGTTGCGGGCGTTGATCTCCGGCAAGTACAGGCGGCGGCCAAACAGCGTCTCGACATAGCCGCGGTCATGGGCCAGGGCACGGGTGTCGTTCATGTAGTCCTGTACCCCCGGATAACGCTGGAAATACAGGTCGATGTACTCTTGGGCCTCGTTGCGCCCAAGGTGCAACTGGCGCGCCAGCCCGAAAGCCGACATGCCGTATATCAGCCCGAAGTTGATGGCCTTGGCCTTGCGACGCTGTTCGTCGGACACTTCGTCCAGCGCCGTACCGAACACCTCCGAGGCGGTCGCCCGGTGGACGTCCAGTCCCTCACGGAAGGCCTCTAGCAGGCCATCGTCGCCTGATAGGTGCGCCATAATACGCAGCTCGATCTGCGAATAATCCGCCGCCAGAATCCGGTAGCCATCTGGGGCGACGAAAGCCTGGCGAATGCGCCGACCCTCGGCGGTGCGGATGGGAATATTCTGCAGGTTGGGATCGGAAGACGACAGTCGGCCGGTGGCGGTCACCGCCTGGTGATAAGAAGTATGGATGCGGCCGGTATCGGGATTGATCATCGACGGCAGCTTGTCAGTGTAGGTAGATTTCAGTTTCGACAGGCTGCGATGCTCGAGGATGACCCTGGGCAGCGGGTAGTCCAGCGCCAGCTCCTGTAGCACCTCTTCCGCAGTCGATGGCGCACCCTTGGGTGTCTTGCGCAGTACTGGCAGTTCAAGCTTTTCGAACAGGATCTCACCGAGCTGTTTAGGTGAGCCAAGGTTGAACTCTCCACCGGCCAGATCAAAGGCGTCCTGTTCCAGCTCGCCCATGCGCTGGCCCAGCTCTGCACTCTGTCTATCGAGCTGCCCGCGGTCCAGTAGGGCCCCGTTGCGCTCAATATTGGAAAGCACCGGCACCAGTGGTATCTCGATCTCCTCAAACACCGAGCGCAGGCTCGGCTCCTGTTCGAGTTTCGGCCACAGCACTTCATGCAGCCTGAGGGTCACGTCCGCGTCTTCCGCCGCATAGGGCCCGGCATCCTCGACCTTGATCTGGTTGAAGGTGAGCTGCTTGGCGCCCTTGCCGGCGATGTCCTCGAAATGCACTGTGCTGTGGCCGAGGTACTTGAGCGCCAGGCTGTCCATGTCGTGGCGGGTACCGGTGGAGTCCAGCACATAGGATTCCAGCATGGTGTCAAAGCCAATCCCGCGCATGGCAATGCCGTGGTTGGCGAGCACGCTGGCGTCGTACTTGAGGTTCTGGCCCAGCTTGACGCGCTGGGGATCCTCCAGCAGTGGCTTGAGTTTCGCAAGACAGGTATCGCGGTCGAGCTGCTCGGGCGCGCCCAGGTAATCGTGCGCCAGGGGCAGATAGGCTGCCTTACCGGCCTCCACCGCGAAGGACACGCCGACAATGCGCGCCTGCATGTAATCGAGGCTGGTGGTCTCGGTATCGAAGGCAAACAACTCGGCGCCCTCTAATGCCTCGAGCCAGCGCTCGAAGCCAGCCTCGTCGGTGATGATCTCGTAGTCGCCGGCCTCGCTGGCGGCTGCGGCGGATCCACCGCTGTCTTGCAGCTCGTCGATCCAGCCCTTGAACTCCAGCTCCTTAAACAGTTCCAGCAGGCGCTCCTGGTCGGGGTCGCCGTTGACCAGTTCACCGACATGCATCGGTAACTCAACATCAGTCTTGATGGTTGCCAGCTCGTAGGACAGGTAAGCATTGTCTTTCTCGGCTTCCAGTTTGGCCCCCATGCTCTTGGCGCCGCGGAAGTCGAGCTTCGCCACCTCGTCCAGATGAGAGTAAATATCGTCGAGGCCACCCAGGCCCTTGAGCAGGGCGAGGGCGGTTTTCTCGCCAACGCCTGCCACGCCGGGGATGTTGTCCACCTTGTCGCCCATGAGGGCGAGGAAGTCGATGACCTTGTCCGGCGGGATGCCGAACTTTTCCTCAACGCCGGTCGCATCCATCACCGTTTCGGTCATGGTGTTGACCAGGGTCACGCGCTCGTTGACCAGCTGTGCCATGTCCTTATCACCGGTGGACACTACGACCTCCCGGTCCTTCGCTTCGGCCTCCGCCGCTAGCGTGCCGATCACGTCATCCGCCTCCACGCCATCGATGATGAGCAGCGGCAGACCCATGGCCTCAACGATGGCGTGGATCGGTTCCACCTGCTCGCGCAACTCGTCTGGCATCGGCGGGCGGTTCGCCTTGTACTCGGCGAAGATCTCATCGCGAAAGGTCTTGCCCTTGGCGTCGAACACCACGGCAATCGGCGAGTCCGGGTAATCCTTCTGCAGGCGCCGCAGCATGCTGGTCACACCCTTGACTGCGCCGGTGGACTGCCCGCTGGAGGTGGTCAGCGGCGGCAGCGCATGGAACGCCCGGTACAGGTAGGATGAGCCGTCAACGAGGACTACCGGGGCGCCCATCTCAGAGGTCCCACACCACGCGGATGGAGCGATAGGTCACTTTCATTTTTGCCAGGTCCAGCGGAGCCTTGAAGAAGCCATGATAGTCGCCCCGCGGGTTGATCAACACCACGTTGGCGCTGTGGTCGACCAGGTAGTTCTCGTCGTCGCCGGGCACCTTGCGGAACGGGGTATTGAGCGCCGTGGCGAAACGGTGGATATCGAGGAACTCGCCGGTGACGCCGGTAAAACCCGGGTCGAAGTAGGGCACGTACTCCGCCAGCCGCTGCGGGGTATCCCGGGCCGGGTCAACGCTCACCATCACCACCCGGGTGTCGTCATACTCCGGCAGCCCTTCCAGCTCCCCCATAAAGCGCGCCAGGAAGGCCATGGTGGTGGGGCAAATGTCCGGACAGTAGGTGAAGCCGAAAAACACCAGTGTCCATTGACCCTCGAGGCTGTCGTCGGTGAACGGTTCACCGCGGTGGTCCGCCAGCTCGAAGGCCGGCAGGGCGCGGGGCGTGTCGAACATGAAGGCGCCGTTGATCTTCAGCTCGCTGGGAGTCATCACTCGCGGCTTCTGCACCTGGTAGACAAAGCCTGCAACAATCACGCCTATCAACAGGAGCAGGCCGACCACCGTCAGCTTGATATTGCGATCGCGCTGGTCGACGGCGGTCATCTCACTCACAGGGAGGCCACCGGAAACAGGTAGTGGTCTACCAACATCACCACGAACAACAGCATCAGGTAGGTGATGGAATACTTGAAGGTATCGATAGCCGCCCGCCGATCATCACCCCACATCAGCCTGCCCGCGTGCCAGAGGAATCGACCACCCAGCAGCACAGCGCCGGCCAGGTACAGCGGGCCGCTCATGCGGGTGACATAGGGCAATAGGGTGATAGCGAACATGATCAGCGTGTACAGCATGATGTGCAGCTTGGTAAAGGCCACACCGTGGGTCACCGGTAGCATGGGAATGTCTACCGCGGCGTACTCTTCACGGCGGTGGATGGCCAGCGCCCAGAAATGTGGTGGCGTCCAGGCAAAGATGATCAACACCAGCAGCAAGGCGTGACCGTGGATCTCACCAGTAACCGCCGTCCAGCCAAGCAGCGGCGGCGCTGCGCCGGCCAGCCCGCCGATCACGATATTCTGCGGCGTCGCCCGCTTCAGGAACACCGTATAAATCAGTGCGTACCCCAGCAGCGAGGCCAGCGTAAGCCAGGCAGTCAGGGCGTTGACGTGGGCCAATAACAGATACATGCCGACCAGGCCCAGCACCAGGGCAAACAGGGCTGCCTGGGGGGTACCGACACGGCCTTTGGCCATTGGCCGATTGCGGGTGCGCGCCATGACCTGGTCAATACGCTGGTCGACCAGGTGATTGACGGCGGCGGCAGAGCCCGCACACAGGGCGATACCCAGGTTACCGAACACCAGCGCCTGCCAGGGCACGAACCCCGGTACTGCCATGAACATACCGATCACCGCGGTCAGCAGCATCAGTGCCACGACCTTGGGTTTGGTCAGCTCCAGGTAGTCCTGCCAGGTGGCCTGTTGCAGCAACTGCTCCATCTAGGCTGTCACCCCACCGGAGAGGCGGCCACTCTGTGCCACCGCGATGTTGGCGGTGGCCTTGCTACGGGCGGTGACCAGGTAGTAGTTGACGGTGACCACGCTCATCAACAGCAGCGCGCCCACCGCGTTATGGGCCGTGGCCACCCAGACCGGGAATTGAAAGACGATGTTGCCGAGCCCCAGCAACAGCTGCAGGCACAGGATGCCGCCCACCGCACGACCCAGGCGGCGCAGGCGGGACAGGGGGTCGCGCAGCAGCCGCAGACTCAGCGCACCGACCACCAGCAGGGTGACGATGGCGCCGATGCGGTGGCTCATATGTATGGCGACCCGTGCTTCGTTGGTCATTGTGCCACCCAGGTAGTTCGGCCCCACCTGCTGGAACACGTCGAAGCCGGCGGCAAAGTCCATGGGCGGCAGCCACTTGGTCTGGCAGGTAGGCAGGTCTGGGCAGGCGACGGCCGCGTAGTTGGACGTCGTCCAGCCGCCCAGGGTGATCTGCGCCACCACTACCAGCAGGGCCACAACGGCTAGCGGTTTAATGCGCGCCAGCCGGGCGCTGCCTTCTCGTCCCAGCTCCCAGCGACGATTGTTGAGCCTGAGGGTCAGCAGCCAGAGCAGGCTGATGGTCGTGAAACCGCCCAGCAGGTGGGCGGTGACCACCTGCGGCCAGAGCTTGAGCGTCACTGTCCACATGCCAAACATGCCTTGCAGGATGACAAAGCCGAGCAGAAACAGCGGCAACTTAAGGGGCTGGCCGGGGCCGCGGTGGCGCCAGGCCAGGACGGCGAGAGCCAGTACGATGGCGCCAAGAGTGGTGGCCAGGTAGCGGTGCACCATCTCCGGCCAGGTCTTGTCTAGCTCTACCGGCGCGTCCGGGTAAGCCTGGTTGGCCGTGGCGATTTCCTCGGCATCGTTGGGCCACAACACGTGACCGTAGCAACCGGGCCAGTCCGGGCATCCCAGACCCGCATCCACCAGCCGGGTGAACGCGCCCAGGATAATGACTGACATGGCAAAGCACACGCCGAACAGTGCCAGCCGAAAAGTGGGTTTGCGTTGGTCTGGAGTGTTGAACATAACTCTTTCGTTTTACCGCAGTCGTGGGCTGGCTGTCGTCACGGCGACGGCCTCAGCCGTTGCTGTTCCTCAGCAGGAATTTGAGATCGGCCATGACGTCCTTGCCATCCGCCTCAGCCGGATAGGCGAGGATGACCCAACCCTCCGGGTCCACCACGAAGTAGGCGGGCTCCGATAGGTCGCCCGCCGCATCGGCCTGGCCGGCGTCTACCACTGCCGCGCGCAGGGTTTGCCCAGCGGGAGCGGAAGTATACAGGAGATTGAGCTTGGGGTAGTCACTCGCCAACGCGCCCAGCGGGTTGGCACCGGGTGCCGCGCCCTCGGCCAGGAACAGTCGCTCAATGCGGTTGGTGTGCTTGCCCATGGCGGTATGAATCTGCCGGGTGTAGTACACCAACTGCGCACAGGCTTCGTCACAGGACTCACCACCAAGGATCATGATGCGCCACAAAGGTCGCTCTCTGCGAGCCTGGAAGGCCTGCCCGGGGGCTTGCAGCGCTCCCAGCGCTTCCATCGACACCGGCGGCGACAGCAGGCTGCCCTTGTTGGCGGTTCCCAGCACGTTCACCAGATCGAGGCGGCCGCTGGCCACGTAGTACCAGAGCCAGGTGGAGGCCAGGATAATGACCACCGGGATACCGGCGATCAATAGCAGGGCCATGCGGTTCTTGTGGGTAGAGTCTGTGGCTGGGGCTCCCATGTTTCCTATTCCTTACGTGCCTGCCACAGTTCGGGCAGGTTGGTATTTCTCCAGAGTGCAAAAACGGCCAGCACCACCGCCATGGCAAACCACTGGGCGGCATAAGCCTCGTGCTTTTCCGGCTGCGTGTTTACCAGCGGCCAGTCGGCGAGCAGCGCTGCCGGGCTGTTAGTGCCCAGTCGCACCGTGTAGGGCCAGACCGGCTCGCCCAACATCTCGGCCATGGCCGCCGGGTCGATGACCTGCACCAGCCGTGGCCAATCAGCGCCGGATGCTATCTCCCCGAGGGTGAAACTCTCTCCCGGCGGCACATACACGTAACCGTACAGTTCGAGCTCGCCGGGCACTTCGACCACCTCCGGCAGGGCCTGCCGATAGGGGTCGCCGGCCTGCCAGCCGCGGTTCACCAACACCAGCTCGCCGCCTTTCAGGCGCAGCGGGGTGATCACTTCCACTCCGTAACGGCCTTCGCGAATGCGGTTGTCCAGCAGGAAGTCCCGGTCGGGCAGGAATTCGCCCCGCAGGACCACCGGGCGAAAGCGTAGCAACTCAGGATCGGCGGGCAGCGCGGTGACAGCAGCGGCAGGCAACTGCCGCTGCCGGTCCCAACGCTCGGCGATGGCACGCTTTTCCTCCGCCCGCCCCAGCTGCCACTGCCCCAGGGCGCAAAACAGTGGCACCAGCAACAGCGCAAAGGCCGCCGTGCGCCACTCGATATCCCAGCGCAGGCGCGGGGTCTGTGTTGCTGTGCCGGGCATGGGCTTTCGCTATACTGTTATGCCCCCTTGAGAGGCCTCTATGTTCCTTAAGTTCCTAATCGTCGTACTCCTGCTCGCCCTGCTGGCCAGCCTCGGCACCGGCTTCTACTTCCTGATGGTCGACCAGGGCGACACCCGCAAGCGCCGTCTGTTCAATTCCCTGGGGATACGATTGTCGCTGGCCGTCGCACTGATGGTCGTCATCGTCTACGGGGTCAGCTCAGGCAGGTTGAAGTCCCAGGCGCCCTGGGAGCGGCATGCAGTGGTGGGAGAACCAGTGCAGTCCCCGGCTGATGCCAACGCCGGGGACCGCTAGCTCGTCAAAGTAGGCCGTCAGAGAATATAGACGAACAAAAACAATCCCACCCATACCACATCAACAAAGTGCCAATACCAGCTGGACGCCTCGAAACCAAAGTGATCGTCCGAGGTAAAGTGACCGTGCCGCACTGAACGGATCAGCTGTATCAGCAACATGGTCATGCCCATGGCGACGTGGAAGCCGTGAAAACCGGTCAACATGAAGAACGTCGAACCGTAGATGCCGGAGTTCAGAGTCAGACCGAAGTGAGCGTAGGCCTCGTAGTATTCCACGTACTGGATGTACAGGAAGATCAGCGCCAGCGTGACGGTGATGCCCAGCCACAGGTTAAATTGCTTGCGATCACCCTTCAGCAGGCCCAGGTGCGCAATATGCACGGTGACGCTGGAAGACAGCAGGATAATGGTGTTCCACAGCGGCAGCCACTTGTACCAGGCGCTAACTTCGGAGAAGGCCATGCTGGTGCCGGGTGATACAAAGCTTCCGTTATTGGCAATCGCCTGAGCAGCGGCACCGCCGACAGCTTCTTGCGGCGTCTGCTTCATGGGCCATTCGAACTCGAAGCCACCCCACAGCAGGTGGTTCATGGCACCGGCTTCACCCTCACCGGCGAGCCAGGGACCCACCAGTACGCGTACGTAAAACAGGGCGCCAAAGAAGGCGAAGAAGAACATGACTTCCGAGAAGATGAACCAGAACATGCCCAGCACATAGGACTTCTTGAGCTGGCCGGAATTCATGCCGGCGAGGTTTTCGCGGATGGTAGAGCGGAACCAGACGAACAGCGTGCCGACAAACCAGAACAAGCCGGCAATCAGGATAGCCCAGGAGTTGGTCTCAGCACCGGGCTCGCCGAAAGTCATGTCATTGAGGACGTTGGCCGCCCCAAAAATACTCATTACCAGGCCGATGGTGGCGCTGACCGCCATGCCGCTTTTTTCCGGCACGTAATACTCTTCGTGTGTGGCAGTCTCTTGCATTGCCATTGAAATCTCCCCGTTAGCGCGACGCGACCGCGTCAAGCGCCATTTCAGTAATATCAAACATGGTATAGGACAGGGTTATTGTCCTGATGTCCCGCGGCAGGTCCTGGTCGACAATAAACTGCAGCGGCATTTCGGTGCTTTCCATTCCACCCAACGGCTGGTTGTTGAAGCAGAAGCACTCAGTCTTATGGAAATACTCGGCGGCCCGGGCAGGCGAAACGCTGGGTATGGCCTGCGCGACCATGTCCCGTGGTAGCGGGTTGCGCGCGAGGAACACGGTGTCGTTCACAGCGCCCGGATTCACCTTCATCATGGTCTGCGTGGGTCGGAACTCCCAGGGCATGCCGTCGCTGTTGGTGGCAATGAACTGGATGGTGACTTCACGGCTCTCGTCGATCTGGATGACGGTGGCCTCGTAGCGCTGGCCGCTGGTCTTGCCGTTGATGCCGAGGGCATCGCATAGCACGTTGTACAGCGGCACCATCACCACGAACACAAAGGAGAACATGATCACCACCACCGCGGCCAGCTTGGCCACGGTGAGGGCGACCGGGTTGTCTCCCAAAAGACGCATTGCCGTTTAACGTACCTGCGGAGGCGTGGAGAAGGTGTGGAAAGGCGCCGGCGTCGGGACCGTCCACTCCAGGCCTTCCGCACCGTCCCAGACTTTTTCGTCACTGATCGGCTTGCCGCCAACGATGGTGGCAATCACGTTGTACAGGAACAAAATCTGGGAGGCGCCGTAGATGAATGCACCGATGGAGCTGATCATGTTGAAGTCAGCAAACTGCAGGGCGTAATCCGGAATCCGGCGCGGCATGCCCGCCAGGCCCACGAAGTGCTGCGGGAAGAAGGTGACGTTGAAGCCGATGAACGAGATCCAGAAATGAGTCTTGCCCATGGTCTCGTTGTACATCTTGCCGCACCACTTGGGCAGCCAGTAGTAGACCGCGGCGGTCATGGAGAATACCGCACCGGCCACCATCACGTAGTGGAAGTGGGCAACCACGAAGTAGCTGTCGTGATACTGGAAGTCGCTGGGTGCAATGGACAACATCAGACCGGTGAAACCGCCGATGGTGAACAGCACCACGAAGCCGATGCAGAAAAGCATCGGGGTTTCGAAGGTCATGGCGCCGCGCCACATGGTGGTAATCCAGTTGAACACCTTTACGCCGGTGGGTACCGCAATCAGCATGGTGGCGTACATGAAGAACAGCTCACCGGCGATCGGCATGCCCACCGTGTACATGTGGTGGGCCCACACGATGAACGACAGGAAGGCGATGGACGCGGTGGCGTAGACCATGGAGTCGTAGCCGAACAGCGGCTTGCGGGCGAAGGCCGGGATGATCTGTGAGACCACGCCGAAGGCCGGCAGAATGATGATGTACACCTCGGGGTGACCGAAGAACCAGAATACGTGCTGGAACAGGACCGGGTCACCGCCACCGGCCGCGGAGAAGAAGCTGGTGCCAAAGTGGATATCCATCAGCATCATGGTCACCGCGCCGGCCAGCACCGGCATCACCGCGATCAGCAGGTAGGCGGTGATGAACCAGGTCCACACGAAGAGCGGCATTTTCATGTAGGTCATGCCAGGCGCGCGCAGGTTCATGACCGTGGCGACAATGTTGATCGAACCCATGATCGACGACAGGCCGAGAATGTGGACACCGAAAATGAAGAAGGTGACCGACGGCGGCGCATAAGTCGTAGACAGCGGTGCATAGAAGGTCCAGCCGAAGGCCGGGCCGCCGCCCTCCATGAACATGGTGGCCAGCAGCAACAGGAATGCCGGCGGCAGGATCCAGAAACTCCAGTTATTCATGCGCGGCAGGGCCATGTCCGGCGCCCCGATCATCATCGGGATCATCCAGTTGGCCAGGCCCACGAAGGCCGGCATGATGGCACCAAAGACCATGATCAGGCCGTGCATGGTAGTCATCTGGTTGAAGAATTCCGGACGGATCAGCTGCATACCCGGCTGGAACAGTTCCGCCCGGATGATCATGGCGAAAGCGCCGCCGACCAGGAACATGGCAAAACTGAACCACAGGTACATCGTGCCGATGTCCTTGTGGTTGGTAGCAAACAGCCAGCGGCTCAAACCTTTGGCCGGACCGTGATGATGATCTCCCATTATCAGACCCCCCTTACTGGCCTTGCTTGTAGTTATAAACGTCGATGGGCTGAATTAGGTCGCCCATATTGTTGCCAAAGGCGTTGCGCTGGAAAGTCAGCACCGCCGCCATGTCGACATCGTTGAGCTGGCCGCCGAAGGCCTGCATGGCCGCATTGTTGCGCGAACCGTTGATGACGATATCCATGTGGCCGCCCAGCGGGCCCATGGCAATGGCGCTGCCTGCGATGGCCTTGCCCACGCCGCCTTCACCGTTGGCACCGTGGCAGGCCAGACAGGCGCGGTCGTAAACGTCCTTGCCGCGTGTCACCAGCTCGTCCATAGAGAATGTCTGCTCCATCAGCGCGGCAATCTCCGCCGCCTGAGCCTGCTTTTCCGCCAGCCACTGGTCGTACTCGTCGCGCTCGACAACGTTGACCACCACAGGCATAAAGCCGTGATCCTTGCCACACAGCTCAGCACACTGGCCCCGGTAAACACCAGTTTCAGTCGCGCGGGTCCAGGTTTCGTTGATAAAGCCCGGGATGGCGTCTTTTTTGACGGCCAGCTCCGGCACCCACATGGAGTGAATAACGTCATACGCCGTCACCAGGAAGCGGACCTTGGTGTCCACCGGGATCACCATGGGCTCGTCAACGTCCAGCAGGTAGAACTGGCCCTTGTCGTCCTCGTTGTAGATTTCTTCCTGGGCCGTTTTGAGGTTGCTGAAGAAGCTGACGTTCTCGCCCTCGTCCGACAGGTACTCGTACTTCCACTTCCACTGGTAGCCGGTAACCAGGATGTCGATCTCGGCATCCTCGGTGTCGTAGACATCAATCAAGGTGGAGGTCGCGGGCACCGCCATGCCCAGCAGGATCAGGAAGGGAACAACTGTCCAGGCGATCTCAACTTTGGTGCTTTCGTGGAAAGTAGCAGGCGTTACGCCGCGAGACTTGCGGTGGGCGTAGATGGAATAAAACATTACGCCGAACACCACGATACCAATCACCACGCAGATCCAGAAAATCAGCATATGCAGGCTGAAAATATCTGCGCCTATCTCGGTTACCCCCGGTTCCATGTTCACCTGGTACCTGCGGTCGGCCTTCTCGTCAGCCCAGGCCGGGCTGAGCGCGCCGCTCAACAGCAGAAACACAGGAAACATTGCGAGCCAAAAAACGCTTCTCGCCTTACGCAACATTGCGCGTCTCCTCAGTATTGATTGTTATGAGTGCGAGATGTGTGATCAACTCGCACTGCCCCCGCCACCCGGTCGTGTAAATCCCCGATAAAAAGCCGGCCGCCGGTGCCATCTGTACGGCATAAGGCGCGCTAGCGAAGGGGACCACGGGACTATTCCGGATGGTACAAATCGCGGCGCAGTATACTCGATTTGACATACGAGAGCACTAGCCGGGGCCCCGTGATTCCGCGTCATCCGCGGCCTTCAGCGACGCCGCGGGGACACCCGCACAAGTCGTGGACACACCAATATATGGCCCATCCGCAGCATCTAAACCACAAGATATGGCAGATAGCCTGGCCGGCAATTCTGTCCAACATTTCGACGCCTCTGCTGGGCATTGTCGACACCGCCATCCTCGGCCACCTGGACAGCACGGTGTACCTGGGCGCGGTGGCCATCGGCGCCAGTATTCTTTCCTTTATCTATTGGGGTTTCGGTTTTCTGCGCATGGGTACCACCGGGCTGGTGGCCCGCGCCGTCGGCGCCGGCGACACCCGCCGGGAGAGCCTGGTGCTGTTGCAGTCGGTAGTGCTGGCGCTGGGCCTGGCTGCCGTAGTCATCGCCAGCCAGGCTGCCTGGGTAAAGCTCGGCCTCAGGTTTATGGCACCAGGGCCCGAGCTGGCGCCACTGGCGGAGGAGTACATCCGCATTCGAGTGTTCAGCGCTCCCGCGGTATTGCTGACCTATGCTGTGCTGGGCTGGTTTATCGGCCACCAGGATACCCGCTGGCCGATGGTGATCCTGGTGGTCACCAACCTGCTGAACATCATCCTGGATGTGTTGTTTATCGTGGTGCTGGACTGGAATAGTGCCGGCGCCGCCCGCGCCACCCTGTGCGCGGAATACGCCGGCTGCGCGCTCGCTCTCTGGTTGGTAAGCCGACGCCTGCAGGGGCCGCCGCTGCGTTCACTGCGCGCGGAACTCACGCGCCTGTCGGCCTACCGAGAGCTGCTGGAGAGCAACCGCTTCCTGTTCGTGCGCACGGTCTGCTTGCTGTTCAGCTTCGCGTTTTTCACCGCCATGAGTACGCGGCTCGGGGCCGAGACCCTGGCCGCCAATACCGTCATGTTGAACCTGTTGTTGCTGGCGGCCTACGGCCTTGACGGCTTTGCCTACGCCGCTGAGGGCCTGGCCGGAAACGCCGCCGGCGGCGGCGATCTCGCGCGATTCAGGCATGCGGTACGCGCCTGCTGGCACTGGTCGCTGGGCACCGCCGGGCTGTTGAGTGTTTGCTTCCTGCTGGCGGCGCCGCTGTTGTTCCCCATCTTTACCGCCCACGCGGAGGTGCGTGAGCTGTTGCGGGAGTTCCACCTCTGGCTGGTGGCAATGCCGCTGGTAGCGGCACCCTCTTACCTGCTCGACGGCGTCTTTATCGGCGCCGCAAGAACCCGCTACATGATGCACAGCATGGTGCTTTCGCTGGGCCTGGTGTACCTGCCTCTGTGGTGGCTCTGCCAGGGCTTAGGCAACCACGGCTTATGGCTCGCCTTCCTGGCTTTCAACGGCGCCCGTGGTGTGAGCCTGTACCTGTACTTCCGGCAGCTGGATGCCCGGGCCGGCTGGCTGGACGCGTAAAGCTCAAGGAACCTCTGCACAACTAGCGAATCGGCTGCCATGGTCTAGCCTTGGGAATACCTCTCGCCAGGAAACCTGCCATGGGAACGGCGACGATCCGGCAAGCCATCCGCGATGCCTGCGACCAGGAGCAGCAGGGGCAGGCATTGCGTCGCTACTTCGAAACCCACCTCGCGGTGCTAACTACCCACCTGGTACTGCCTGACAAAGATCCAGTGGAGGCGCTGGAGCAGTTCAGCCACCGCTACATCAACTACGTGCCGGAATTCCTGGAGCGGGTGAGGGAACAGGCGGTCGCCCAGCAGGCGGGCGAAGATGTGGAGACCTTGCTGAATATGGCTGAGGACTTTTTCCTGGCACCCCCGGGCGCCGTGCACACCGGCGGCGGCCTGCAGGCGCTGATGGATGAGGCTTTCCTGGCGCAGCGGCTGATCGAGGAGGTCAACGACCGCTTCATGCGCAGTCACGGGCGAGCGCTGGTCAACGTGGATATGACGCGTGCCAACATCATCGCCCATCACCTGGTGGGGGAACCGCTGGCCAGTCGACTGGAAGGGCTGGTAGCCCGCAGTGTGGAGCTGGTGGCGAGTCGTAGCGGGCTGTTCGAACCACTGGAGGAAAGCCACCCGGCACCGGCTGCGCGACTGGACCTGCCCTGCATGAGCCGGGACGTAGCCGTGGGCTTACGGCTCGAGGCCCGGCCCCAGGGCCTGGGAAATCAGGACTCGGGCTTCTCCGTCTGAGTGGACGGGATCACCAGGGTGACCGCTTCGGTTTCGGCCTCCACCCGGCGCGCCGGGCGGTTGACCCGGGTGCGCAGTTCGGTCTGGGCATGGGTGGGGCGCTGATCGGTAAAGCCGCAGCGCACGCACTCGCGCTGGTCGGTGTCTGAATCCACCACCAGCTTGTCCATCTCGCCGCAGCGCGGGCATACCGCTCCGGCAATAAAGCGTCTGCTCATTCTCAACCTCCTGCGATGACGGTACGCAGCTCCGCCAGCACGGGACCAGTCTGGGGGCGTAGACCCCGCCACAGGTAGAAGGACTCCGCCGCCTGTTCCACCAGCATACCGAGCCCGTCGCTAACCGCCCAGGCCGTGTGCTGAGCCGCCCAGCGCATGAAGGGCGTGGGTTCGGCCGCCAGTTCGACCTGGTGATCAACGGCACCAGCGCCAGCCTTGACGACGAGCTGCCGGCGCTGCCAGACACTTTGCTCAACGAAAAGAGCTGCTGT
>JANQGK010000018.1 GCA_028277365.1 Halieaceae bacterium
GGTGGTGGCCAGTTCCACCTGCCATTCATAGCCACCCGCCTGCGCCAGGGACTCGATGGTGGCGCCTTCCCCGGCGCGCAGTTCGGCCAGCAGCGCGGCAGCCGTTGCGCGGATGTTGGCGCGCGCCGCCTCGTCACGCAGCTCGGCAATGATGTTCTCCCGCACGTTTTCCAGCGGCCTGAGTTCAGGTAGCTTGTGCTCTTCGACCCGCAGCACCACGAAGTGCTCGGTGTCTATCTCCACCACCTCACTGTTGTAGCCTTCCTCAATCACATCGCTGCTAAAGGCGGCGGCGATGAGTCGGGGGTTGGCAAACAACCCTTCGGATTGGTCACGGGTAATGGGGTCACTGCGCTCTACCTGCAGCTCCAACTGCGCTGCCGGTTCTTCCAGGCCCTCGGCATTGAAAACCAGGTCGCGCAGCTCCTCGACGGACTTCACCAGCCTGCGGCTGGCCTCATCCGTGGCGAGGCGCTCCTCCAGCTCGGCACGCACATCGTCGAAACTGAGGCTTTCACCATCGCGTAGCTCGGTGAGCTTGATCAGGTGGAAGCCCGCATCGGTTTCTACCGGTACGGAGACTTCGTCGATTGCCAGCCCGGCGATAGCGGCTTCCATCTCTTCCGGGAAAAAGCTGCCGTCGGTAAAACCAAGGTCGCCACCGGCGGCGGCGCTGCCGATATCGTCGGACAGCTCGGAGGCGACGGCAGAAAACTCCTCACCGGCCTCAAGTCGCGCCTGGGCAGTGGCAATGCGGGCCAACACCGCGGCTTCGTCTTCATCATCAGTTGGGGTGATCAGGACATGCGACACGCGACGCTCCTCCGGTCGCTGATACGCAGACTGTTCGGTCTCGAACACCTCGCGCAGGCGCGCCTCGTCAACCGGCGCCAGGAAGTCGTCGCGGGTGAGCTCAATATAGGCCAGAGTGACGGTTTCTTCGGTCATGTACTGTTGCTGGTTAGCGTCGTACCAGGCGGTCACATCTTGCTCGGTGATCTCGGCGTCGCTGCGAAACTTGTCCAGCGGCAACACCATGTAGCGCAAGTCACGCTGCTCCTGCTCGATACGTGCAAGGCGCTCAATTTCCCGGCCGGTGGCAAAGGTGGAGCCCGCGAGACCCAGACGCAGCTGGGTGAGCACCAGATCTTCACGCAGGGCCTGCTGGAAGCCCGCCGGGGTATAACCCTGGTCGGACACAATCTGCCGAAAGCGAACGGGATCAAACTGCCCGTCGATCTTGAAGACGTCCATATCACCGATGAAGTCGACCAGCAGCTGTTCCGGGACAGCCAGCCCATACTCGCGAGCCGCCTGCATCATCAGTGACTTCTGGATCATAAACTCCAGCGCGGGTCCGACCAGCAGCTGGTCGTCGAGCATGCTGGGATCGATACTGTCGCCCATGGTCATCAGCAGGCGTCGCTTCTGCTGGTTGACCTGTACCTGCACATCGGACGCGCTGATGCGCTCGCCGTTGACCTCTGCCATGTACTGGACACCACCACCGGTGAGTAGCGAATCGATGCCGGTAATGGCGAACGGAATGACCATCAGGCCGATGATCACCATGGCGATGGTGCCTTTCAGGTTCTTGCGGATATTCTGGAGCATGGGCGTCTAACTGAAATGTGGGTGTTTCATCTACTTCAAAAAAAAAGCGCACCGTTAAGTGCGCCCTTTTTTCCTGTATTTCGCTCGGTCTTAGCTATTTACAGCGTCCTTCAATGCTTTACCTGCTTTGAAGCCAGGCACCTTGGCAGCGGGAATCTGGATTTCCGCGCCGGTCTGCGGGTTACGGCCGGTGCGCGCTGCACGCTCCTTAACCGCAAAGGTACCAAAGCCGACCAGGGCGACGGAATCGCCGTTCTTCAATGCGCCGGTAATGGAATCTACGACCGCATCCAGAGCGCGACCAGCGGCGGCCTTGGGAATGTCTGCAGAGGCCGCAATAGCATCAATAAGTTCTGTTTTGTTCACACTTATCCCCTTTCATCTTGTAATGCGTGGACTTGTTGTTATGGCTCAAATACTCGGGTACTCGAGCCGTGGACTCTAATATAGGTAATTCAACCCGGTCAACCGGAGCATATCGCTTAATGGGTGTTAATGCGATTGTTTTCCTCTGAATCTGTGGCGTCTGACGCCCCGATCGGGTCCGCCAGGTAGTCCTCATCCGAGAGCGGTTCGGGCATTTTTTCCAGGGCGATATCCAACACCTCATCGATCCACTTGACCGCGTGAATGTCGAGGTCAGATTTTATGTTCTCGGGGATCTCCTTGAGGTCTCTCTCATTCTCTTTCGGAATAACCACGGTGGTAATACCGCCGCGGTGGGCTGCCAGCAGCTTCTCTTTGAGGCCGCCAATCGGCAGGACCTCACCGCGCAGGGTTATCTCGCCGGTCATGGCAACTTCCGAGCGCACCGGGATACCGGTCAGTACCGACACCAGCGCGGTGCACATGGCGATGCCGGCGCTGGGACCATCCTTGGGGGTAGCGCCTTCGGGGACGTGAATGTGGAGGTCGTGCTTGTCATGGTAGCTGGCGGGAATGCCCAGCAGCTGGGAGCGAGAGCGCACCACGGTGGTGGCCGCTTTGATCGACTCCTGCATGACGTCGCCCAGGGAACCGGTGGTGACCTGGCGCCCCTTACCGGCCACTGCCACAGCCTCAATGCTGAGCAGCTCGCCACCGACGTTGGTCCAGGCCAGGCCCGTCACCTGCCCCACCTTGTTGTCTTCTTCGGCGCGGCCGAAGTTGAACTTGCGCACGCCGCACAGGTCGCTGAGCATGTCCGGTGTAATCGTTACCGGCGCTTCGCTTTCGGCCAGACTGAAGGCCTTGACCATCTTGCGGCACACCTTGGCAATTTCCCGCTCCAGTGCGCGCACCCCGGCCTCGCGGGTGTAGTAGCGAATGATGTCCAGCAGCGCCTCAGCGGAGAAATCGAGTTCCTCAGTCTTGAGGCCGTTCTGCTTGACCTGCTTCGGAATCAGGTAGCGCTGGGCGATGTTGAGCTTCTCATCCTCGGTATAACCGGGTATGCGGATCACTTCCATGCGGTCCAGCAGCGGCGCTGGGATGTTCATGGTGTTGGAGGTGCACACGAACATCACATCAGACAGGTCGTAATCAACTTCCAGGTAGTGATCGTTGAAGGCGTGGTTCTGTTCCGGGTCCAGCACCTCGAGCATGGCCGAGGCGGGGTCGCCGCGGTGGTCCATACCCATCTTGTCGATCTCGTCGAGCAGGAACAGCGGGTTGCGAACGCCGGCCTTGGCCATCTTTTGCAATAGCTTGCCCGGCATGGAGCCGATGTAAGTGCGGCGGTGGCCGCGAATCTCGGCTTCGTCGCGGACGCCGCCCAGGGCCATGCGCACAAACTTGCGATTGGTGGCCCTGGCCATGGACTCGCCGAGGGACGTCTTGCCGACCCCGGGCGGGCCTACCAGGCACAGCACCGGGCCCTTGATTTTGCGTACCCGCTTTTGCACGGCCAGGTATTCGAGGATGCGCTCCTTCACCTCTTCCAGGCCGTAGTGATCGGTTTCGAGAATGTCGCTGGCACGCTTCAGGTCGTGCTTGACCTTGCTGCGCTTGGACCAGGGCACGCTCAGCATCCAGTCGATATAGCTGCGCACCACCGAGGCCTCGGCGGACATCGGCGACATCATCTTCAGCTTGTTGAGTTCGGCGGCGGTCTTTTCCTTCGCCTCCTCAGGCATTTTCGCCTCTTCGATCTTGGCCTGCAGCTCTTCGATCTCGTTAGGCTCTTCATCGAGCTCACCCAGCTCTTTCTGGATGGCCTTCATCTGTTCGTTCAGGTAGTACTCGCGCTGGCTTTTTTCCATCTGCTTCTTGACGCGGCCGCGGATGCGCTTCTCAACCTGAAACAGGTCGATTTCCGCTTCCATCAGCCCCATCAGGTGCTCGAGCCGTTCGCGAATGCCGGAGATCTCCAGGATGGTCTGCTTCTGCTCCAGGTCGACGCTCATGTGCGCCGCAATGGTATCCGCCAGGCGTCCGGGTTCGTCGATGCCCGACAGGGAGGTCAGCACCTCGCTGGGCACTTTCTTGCTCAGATTGACGTATTTCTCGAATTGGGAAACCGTGGAGCGCACCAACACTTCCGCCTCGTCGCGGGGAATTGCCTCGCTTTCGATCTCACGCACCTCGGCCACCGCGAAGCGCTCGCCGTCGTCGACGCTGCCGATCGACGCGCGGTAACCGCCTTCCACCAGCACCTTGATGGTGCCGTCGGGCAGCTTCAGCAGTTGCAGTATGCTGGACACCGTGCCGACCTGGTAGACATCGTCGACACCGGGGTTGTCTTCCGATGCATTGCGCTGGGCAACCAGCAACACCTGCTTGTCGGCGGCCATCGCATCCTCGAGGGCCTCGATTGACTTTTCGCGGCCCACGAACAGCGGCAGAACCATGTGGGGGTACACCACCACGTCCCGCAAGGGCAGCAGAGGCAGGCTAACAACACTTTCGGATCCCATAGGTATCTCCCTGGCGTATCACGTTTACGTGATATGGGGCTGGTGCAACGGTTTGCAAGGGCGGACCCCGCGCAAAGACGCAGCTGGAAAAGCGTAAGGTTCAGTAAAGAACGGCAGGGCGCGAAGCTCCGACCAGATGCGGACGACGGGGGCGGTGGTGGACAGCGCCTGCTATCCCCTGCCCTTCCCCCTGCCTTTCGGCATTATTCCTCTGGCGCCGCCGCCTTGGGCGGCTCGCTGTTCTGATACACCAGCAGCGGTTCGGAATCACCCTTGATGACCGATTCGTCGATGACCACCTTGCTGACGTCATCCCGGGACGGGATGTTGTACATGCTGTCCAACAGCACGGCTTCTAGAATAGAGCGCAGGCCGCGAGCCCCAGTCTTGCGTTCCATGGCGCGCTCCGCGATAGCCCGCAGGCCATCGTCGCGGAAGTCGACTTCCACCCCTTCCATTTCCAGCAGCTTGCTGTACTGCTTGGTCAGGGAGTTCTTCGGCTCCGTGAGAATCTGTACCAGAGCGTCGATGTCCAGCTCCTCGAGAGTGGCGATCACCGGCAGGCGACCGACGAACTCGGGGATCAAGCCGTAGCGCACCAGGTCTTCCGGCTCCAGGTCGCGCAGCACCTCGCCCACGTTCTTGGAGTCGTCCTTGCTCTTCACCTCGGCGGCGAAACCGATGCCGCCCTTCTCGGAGCGGTCGCGGATCACCTTGTCCAGGCCCGCGAAGGCACCGCCACAGATAAACAGAATGTTGGAAGTGTCGACCTGCAGGAACTCCTGCTGCGGGTGCTTGCGGCCTCCCTGGGGTGGCACCGAGGCTACCGTGCCTTCGATCAGCTTCAGCAGCGCCTGCTGTACCCCTTCACCGGAAACATCGCGGGTGATCGAGGGGTTGTCGGACTTGCGGGAAATCTTGTCGATCTCATCGATATAGACAATGCCCACCTGGGCCTTCTCCACATCGTAATCGCACTTCTGCAGCAGCTTCTGGATGATGTTTTCGACGTCCTCACCAACATAACCGGCTTCGGTCAGCGTGGTGGCATCTGCAATCGTAAACGGTACGTCCAGCAGCCGGGCCAGGGTCTCCGCCAGCAGGGTCTTGCCGCTACCGGTCGGGCCCACTAGCAGGATATTGCTCTTGCCAAGCTCGACGTCCTCGGAGCGGCCGTCGTCATGGCGCAGGCGCTTGTAGTGATTGTAGACAGCAACCGACAGCACCTTCTTGGCACGCTGCTGGCCGATGACGTATTCATCCAGAATCGCTTTAATTTCCTGAGGCACGGGAAGTCGATCCTGGGAGCTCTCACCACCGGATTCCTGGACTTCCTCACGAATGATGTCATTACAGAGATCAACGCATTCGTCACAGATAAACACCGAAGGTCCGGCAATCAGCTTGCGTACTTCGTGCTGGCTCTTGCCGCAGAACGAGCAGTAAAGAAGCTTGCCGCCGTCGTCCCCGGAATTGGTTGTCTCGTCAGTCATCTATCTACCTGAGTACCTGAAACCTATAACCTCGTTACCGGCAATTTGCCGCAGCGCACCGGAACGCCATACCGTTGATGTTGCTGATGTTGCCGCGAAACGCTGAGTCACTAGCGACACCTGCCTGGGTCGAGGTCCTCAGATGCCGCTGAAGCCCGGCACCCATTACCACTGTTAACTTAAAGATGCTGATTTTCACAGCACAATGCAAGTCTCTGTTCCGAATCTGCGAAACAGGCTCCGAAACCCGCATGAATAGCGGGCTGTGGGCGCGCCCCCGTTAGTCGGACGAGCTTTCCTCGGAGCCCGCCAGCCGGCGCCCTACGACCTCGTCAACCAGGCCGTATTCCTTGCTCTGCTCCGCGCTCATAAAACGATCGCGCTCGGTATCCACCCGGATGGTTTCAATATCCTGGCCGGTGTGCTCCGCCATCAGGTTGTTGAGGCGCTCACGCAGGATCAGAATCTCCCGGGCCTGAATATCGATATCCGTAGCCTGCCCCTGAGCGCCGCCGCTGGGCTGGTGAATCATCGTACGGGCATTGGGCAGGCAGAAACGCTTACCCTTGGCGCCGCCGGCCAGCAGGAAGGCGCCCATGCTGGCCGCCTGGCCGATGCAGGTGGTGCTCACATCGGGCTTGATGAACTGCATGGTGTCGTACACCGCCATGCCCGCCGTCACCACGCCGCCCGGGCTGTTGATGTACAGGTTGATGTCCTTGTCGGGATTTTCAGACTCCAGGAACAGCAGCTGCGCCACCACCAGGTTGGCCATGTGGTCTTCG
>JANQGK010000038.1 GCA_028277365.1 Halieaceae bacterium
GGTGGCCGAACAGCTCCGACTCGAACAGGGTTTCCGATACGGCACCCAGGTCCACCGACATGAATACGTTGTCGGCCCTGCGGCTGCGCTGGTGCAGCAGGCGCGCGGCCAGTTCCTTGCCGGTGCCGTTCTCGCCCATGATCATGATATTGGCGTCGGTGGGTGCCGAGCGCTCGATCAGCGACAGCACCTCGCGAATGGCCGGGGAGTGCCCCATCAGGGCCTGCTCACTGGTGCCGGTGGCCGAGGCCAGCGCCTGGTTGCGGCGCTTGAGGGATGCGGTTTCCGCGCGGCTCTCCCGCAGCTTAACCGCCGCCGACAGGGTGGCGACGACTTTTTCATTCTGCCAGGGCTTGGCGACGAAGTCGGTCGCGCCCAGCTTCATCGCCTCAATCGCCAGGTCCATGCTGCCGTGGGCGGTGATCATAATCACTACCGCGTCCGGGTCCAGCTCGAGGATGCGCTTGAGCCATAGGAAGCCCTGCTCACCGTTGCTCTCTCCGGGTGAGAAATTCATGTCCAGCAGGACGGCGTCGAAGCGATTGGCGCCCAGCAGGCTGGGGATCTGGTTTGGATCGTTGCAGCCCTGCACGTAGCCAAACTCCCGCTTCAGCAGCAGCTTACCTGCGGTGAGGATGTCCTCGTCGTCGTCGACGATGAGAATTTTATGGGCAGCTTTGCTCAAACGGGCGCCTCCAGGTGTTCGTTATCGTACAGTGTGTGTTCGAATTCGTACACTCGGACACAGCTGTCCCGGTGCTCCAGAATTGCCTTTTCATTGAAAATCAATCAGTTACAGAGTTGGCCCGGGCTTTGCTGTCTATCTGCATATGAGCACACAGGACAAGGGAGCAGACATGGGCACCATCAGCACAATGGAGACATCGCCCGGTACTGACCGGCCACTCGCGAACTCGGGCGTCGCCACGCCGGGCGCCGCTATGGACCGGGTGATTCAGAAGAAGCGGTTCCCCAACCGCTGGCTCCTGGCCGCTGCGGCCGGGTTGTGCCTGCTGGGGCTGTTCGCCTATCTGGTGTCAGCCAACAGTGGCCGCAGCCTGACCGTGTCAGACAACCGCATCCTGCTGTCGCCGGTGGTCTCCGGCATCTTCGAAGACACGATCCCGGTGCGTGCCCGGGTGGCGCCCCTGAAGACCGTGTTTCTGGACGCGGTGCAGGGCGGCCGGGTGGAGGAAGTGCTGGCCGAGGACGGTGCCGAGGTGGAGCCGGGGCAGGTGATTGTGCGCCTGTCCAACTCCGACCTGCAGCTCAGCGTGATGAGCACTGAATCCCGCGTGATGGAGCAGCTCAACAGCATGCGCGACCAGGAACTGCGCCTGGAGCAGAACCGCCTGGGCCACAAGCGCACCCTGGTGGATGTGGACTACGAGATTCGCCGCCTGTCTCGCGAGATCGCCCGCCAGGACCAGCTCCTGGCCAAGGGGCTGGCCGCCCAGGGCAACTACGACGACCTGGTGGACGAGCTGGAATACAACAAGTCACGGCGCCAGGTCACCCTGGAAAGCCAGGCGTCCGATGAACGCCTGATGGCGGCCCAGCTTGCCTTCTTCAAGGAGAAAACCGGGGTGATGGAAGAGAACCTGCGCTTCGCCCGGGAGAGCCTGGAGGATCTTCATGTGCGCGCCCCGGTGGGCGGCAAGTTATCGGGCTTCGATATGGAGATCGGCCAGAACGTGAGCCGCGGCGACCGCATCGGCCAGGTCGACAATGCCGATGAGTTCAAGCTGGTGGCCGACATTGACGAGTTCTATCTGAGCCGCACGGATATCGGCCAGACGGTGAGCTTTGAGCACAATGGCGGTGAGTACCTCCTGCGCCTGTCCAAGATTTACCCCAATGTTGAGAACGGCCAGTTCGAGATCGACATGCAGTTTACCGGCGAGGCGCCCCGCGACCTGCGCCGCGGCCAGACCATCCAGGCCAAGCTGACCCTGGGCGATGCCAGCGAGGCGCTGCTGATACCCAACGGCTCCTTTTTCCAGGACACCGGCGGCCAGTGGATCTTCGTGGCCAGCCCCGATGGCAACAGCGCGGTGAAACGCGAGGTCAGGCTGGGCCGCCGCAACACCGAGTACATTGAGGTATTAGACGGCCTGGAGGCCGGTGAACAAGTCATCACTTCCCCCTACAGCGGGTTCCGCGACATGGACCTGCTGGTGCTGAACAAATCTAACGATTCCTGATTGAGACCTGGAGACGAAAACCATGCTTAGCCTGAACAACCTGTCAAAGTTCTACCGCACCGACGAAGTGGAAACCGTGGCGCTCAACGCCGTGAACATTGTGATCGAGCAGGGCGAGTTTGTCGCCATTATGGGACCTTCCGGCTGTGGCAAGTCCACGCTGCTGAACGTGATCGGGATGCTCGACCGTCCCAGCGAGGGCGAGTACATCTTCATGGGTGAAGACGTCTCCGGCTACGGCGAAAGCAGGCTCAGCCAGATTCGCAAGCAGAACATCGGCTTCATTTTTCAGAACTTCAACTTGATCGACGAGCTGAGCGTGCAAGAGAACATCGAGCTGGCGCTGCTGTATCACGATATCAGCAGCAAGGAGCGCAAGCAGCGCACCGCCGAGGTGATGGACAAGGTGGGCATTGCTCACCGCGCCGGCCACCGGCCCAGCCAGCTGTCCGGTGGCCAGCAGCAGCGCGTGGCCGTGGCCCGCGCGGTGGTAGGCGATCAGTCGCTGATTCTCGCTGACGAACCCACCGGCAACCTCGACAGTGTGCACGGCCAGGAAGTGATGGAAATGCTGCAGGGCCTCAACGATGAGGGCACGACCATCGTGATGGTGACCCACTCGGCAGCCCACGCGGACTATGCCCGCCGCACCATCAACCTGTTCGACGGCCACGTCTCCACCCAGAGCCTGCGCGCCGCGTAAGCGCACCACTCACCGGGAGAGAACTATGATTGCCAACTATATCAAGCTTGCCTTACGCAACATGGCGAAAAACCGCCTGTATGCCTTTATCAACGTCGCCGGTTTGGCCATTGGCCTGGCGGTGTTTCTGTTCGGCATGGTGCTGGCAAGCTACGAGCGCGACCACGACAGCATGTTTGCCAAGCGCGACCAGATCTACACCGCCGGCAGCGTGTTCGCCGATGGTGCCGATATCGGCGTGCTGGAAACCAACAGCGTATACACGGCCATGGGGCCCCTGCTGGAAGCCGAGTTGGGTGAACTCAACGCGGTGGCGCGCACCGTGACCCGAGAGTTCCTGGTGACGCTTGGGGATACCAATGACAGCTACTACCACACCATCACCTTTGCCGACCCGGAACTCACCGCCATTTTCGACTTCGACTACCTGTACGGAGACGCTAGCGCTATCGCGGATCCCAGGGGCGTGATCCTCAGTGAATCCACTGCGCAGAAGTACTTCGGCCGCAGCGATGTGGTGGGCGAAGTGCTTACCCTGGACCATGAGCACGACCTGGTGGTCAAGGCGGTGATCGCGGAGATTCCCAAGGACAGTCACTTCAACTCCAGCATGATCCAGGAGCGCGAACCCCGTCTGTTCGCCCAGCTCGATACCTTGGGTTCTATCCGGGACTTTGCCTTCGACGAGGACTGGGGCAACCTGTCGCTAGGCGATATGACCTATATGCTCTTGCCCGAGGGCAAGAGCCGGCAGTGGCTCAATGACCAGGTCAACGCGGTGTTCCAGCGCCATGCGCCGGAGGGGCAGCAGGAGTTCATTCCATATCTGCGCGTGAGAGCGTTGGTGGAGGACAACACCGTGATCTGGGACGCTATCGGCATCCCGGCCATCACCAGCATCCAGCTCCTGGGTCTGCTGGTGCTGGTCGTCGCCTGCGTCAACTACACCAACCTGGCCACGGCCCAGAGTCTGGGGCGGGCCCGCGAGGTGGGTCTGCGCAAGACCTTCGGCGCGGGCCAGCGGCAACTGCTGGCACAGTTCATGATCGAGAGCCTGACCATCGCAACGCTGTCGATGCTCCTGGCCCTGGCATGCCTGGAGCTACTGGTGCCGCTCTTCAACCGGTGGTCGACAAAGATCGTGAGCCTCGATTACCTGAGCATTGCGCCCTTCCTGGTGCTCACCACCGTATTCGTGGGCGTCGCCGCGGGCGCCTACCCGGCCTATATGATTACCCGGGCCACACCGATCGACAGCCTTCACAACAGCATGCTGAAGGGAAATCGGGGCGGGTTGTTCCGCAGCCTGATGATCGGCGTGCAGTTCACTATTTCAGTGTTCATGCTGGCCTGCGTGCTGGTGATGTACTTCCAGAACCAGCAGGTCGCGAAGTCTGCCGATATCTTCCCGAAAGGCAGCGTTGTCGTGCTGGAACGAGCCGGGGTTGAGGATATCGTCAAACGGCACGAAACCCTGCGCCGTCAGCTGATGGCGCTGCCGGGTGTGGACAACGTCACGTATACCAGCCAGGTCCCCTTCGATCAGAGCAACAGCTCTATCGGCGTGGCGCGAACGGCGGGGGATGAGGCATCGGAAATCATCATCAACCAGGTGCGCGTCGACGAGGGTTTTCTCGAGACCTATGACATCCCGCTGCTCGCCGGCCGAACCCTGACCCGGGACATCGCCGGAGACTTTCTGAAGGAAGACGG
Organism: Halieaceae bacterium; assembly: GCA_028277365.1. Classification (GTDB taxonomy): domain Bacteria; phylum Pseudomonadota; class Gammaproteobacteria; order Pseudomonadales; family Halieaceae; genus JANQIO01. Next base: position 4,621 of record JANQGK010000038.1, read on the forward strand.
TGAGGTGGTCAACGTGTTGATCAACAAACTGGCCGCGGCCAGTCTTGGTTTTGCCAGCCCTGAAGCTGCCGTTGGCGAGAGCTACTTCGAGATTCTTGGCGATCGGTCGTGGGAGGAGGGCCGTGCGGCGGTTCAGTACAACATTGTCGGCCTGGTACCCGATCAGAACTTCCTCGGCCTGCATAACAAGATCAAGCCCATGATGTTTGTGATGCAGGAGAAATGGGTTCAGACCGCATCGGTCAGGCTGAATGGTGAAAACACGCTGCAGACGCTACAGGACATCGAGCGCGTGTGGGAAGAGGTGATTCCCGACTACCCTATCCAGCAGCGTTTCCTGGATGATGTGTTCAACGATATCTACGTGATCTTCAAGACCATGAACATGGTCCTGGCGGCTTTCGCCATAGTGGCGCTGACGCTGGCGTTGATTGGCCTGTTCGGCCTGGCGGCTTTCATGGCCGAGCGCCGCACACGTGAGATTGGCATTCGCAAGGTGCTGGGCGCCCGGGTCGACCAGATTGTGCGGCTGCTGGTGTGGCAGTTCTCGATCCCGGTGTTGTGGTCGCTGCTACTGGCCATGCCGCTGGCCTATGCCGCCTCGGGCATGTACCTCAACTTCTTCGATGAACGCATTACTCTGTTGCCGCTGATTATCGGCCTGGCCGCCGTGCTGGGCCTGGTCACCGCCTGGCTGATTGTATCGGTTCACGCCGTAAAGATCGCCACCTCCAGCCCCATCCAGTCACTGCGCTACGAGTAGCGCCACTCCGACAGGCGCCGGCCGGCCAGGCCGGCGCTTACCTGTCTCCCCATCACGGGTATCCTCGCTCACCTGCGAACGTAGTACAGTAGCCGCAGAGTGCCGCCCGTACCGCGCACCACCATAAGAAGGAACCCGACATGCACGTTGAACCCACTGCCGCGGCCTGCGGCGCTGCTGTCACCGGCATCGATCTCAGCCAGGCCCTGTCTGCCGACCTGGTGGCGGAACTGCGCGCCCACTGGCTTGAGCACAAGGTGCTGGTGTTTCCCGATCAGCCTCTGAGCAATGATGACCTGGTGCGCTTTACACGCTACTTCGGCGAGATTGGCGAAGACCCGTTCTTCGGCCACATCGACGAAAATGAGAACATCGCCGCGGTGCAGCGCAAGGCTGATGAAAAGACGCCGATCTTCGCGGAGATATTCCACAGCGATTGGAGCTTCCTGGGTGTTCCGCCGGCTGGCACTGTGCTCTACGGCATCACTATTCCGCCGACCGGTGGCAATACCCTCTACGCGGACCAGGTGGCCGCCTACGAGGCCTTACCCGACGCTTTGCGCGACAGGGCCGATGAGCTGATCGCCATCCACTCCGCGGAGCTGGGCTATGCACCCGATGGCGTCTATGGGGAGGGAGACCAGGAGAGCGGGCGCAGCATGAAAATCATTTCCAGCGAGAGAGCTCGCGAGAAGTGTGAGCACCCCTTCGTGCGCACCCACCACGAGACCGGCAGGAAGGCGCTGTTCTCGTCACCCGCTTATATCCAGGGATTTGCCGGCCTCGACAAAGCGGAGAGTGACGCACTGCTGATGGAGTTCTACATGCACCAGATCAGCGAACCCTTTGTGTACTCCCACCCCTGGCAGAAAGACATGCTGGTGATGTGGGACAACCGCTCCCTGCTGCATGCCGCCACCGGCGGCTACGACGGCCACGACCGGCTGCTGCACCGCACTACGATTGCCGATACCCAGTTCTAGCTGCGTCGGTCTCAGCCGGCGACGGGCTTGGCCTGGTACCAGGCGTTGAGCCTGCCCCGCTAAGCGGACATACTGTGCGCCCCGTGCATTACCCACCAACACACCAGTGCGCCAGGCAGGCGTCAGCAGGGAAGGCAGAAGATGAAAGAGCTTGAAAGTAAGACCGTAGTCATTAGCGGCGGTGCCGAGGGGATCGGCCTTGGGCTCGCCCGGGTATTGGGTGGCCACGGCATGAACGTGTTGCTGGCTGATATCGATGTCGAGCAACTGCAAATCGCTGAGCAAATACTGAAAGACTGTGATGTCCCGGTGCTGGCGCTGCCGCTTGACGTGGTCCACTGCGACCAGTGGCATCGTGTAGCCGAGCAGGCCATCGAGCGTTTTGGCAAGGTACACATGCTGATCAACAACGCCGGCGTTGGCGGCACCTCGGGCGGTGTTGAGGGTGCCGACGAAAAGGAATGGCGCTGGGTAGTGGACGTGAACCTGATGGGCGTGGCCCTGGGTGCCCAGGTGATGGTGCCGCATATCAAGTCACACGGCGAGGGCGGCTGGGTCATCAATGTGGCTTCCATGGCAGGCTTTGGCCCGCTGCCAACGGCCGGTCCCTACACGGCCACCAAGGCTGCCGTGGTGGCCCTGACCGAGTGCTGGCGACCGGAGCTGGCAGCAGACAACATCAAGGTATCGGTGCTATGCCCGGGTTTTGTGAAAACCCGAATCCACGAGTCCGGCCGTAACAAGCAGGCGCGCTATCTGGACGGCGACGCCCAATCGGCGTCGCAGGGTGGCGATATGGGCGGCGTGATCGAGTCCGTGGTCACCACCGGGATGGACGCCGCCGTGGTTGGCGAGCGCGTAGTCGAGGCCCTGCTGGCAGACGAGCTGTATATTTTCACCCATCCCAACTATCGTTCCAGCATCAGAGCGCGCTGGCAGGCGGTGGATGCGGCGTTCGAGCGAGCAGCGCAGAGCCCGCTGCTGGCCGGTGATGTGGTCCCGGAACTGCCCTTCGGGTCCCGAGCCGCAGATTGAACTAAACTTGGCCCCCCAATCAACGGAGATCCCCCTGGTGTCTGAATCAAGAGAGTTTGGAATTATCGTCTACGGTGCTACTGGCTATACGGGCCGGCTGGTGTGTGAATACCTTAACGAGCAGTACGGCGTGGGTGGCGAGATAAGCTGGGCCATGGCCGGCCGCAGCCAGGAGAAGCTCGAGCAGGTGCGCGACGAGATGGGTGTTCCGGAAGCTGTGCCTCTGGTGGTGGCCGATGCGGCAGACAAAGCCTCGGTAGACGCCATGGTGGGCCGGGCGCAGGTGATCATCACCACGGTCGGACCTTATCAGCTCTATGGTTCGGACCTGGTGCGCGCCTGCGCTGTGGCCGGCACGGACTATGTCGACCTCTGCGGTGAGCCTGCCTGGATGGCAGAAATGATCGAGGCCCATGGCGACACCGCGAAGCAAAGTGGTGCGCGGATCGTCTTTTCCTGTGGCTTCGATTCGATTCCCTTTGACCTGGGCGTCTATTTCCTGCAGCACACCGCGAAGGACAAGCTGGGCGGACCGGTGAGCCGTGTGAAGGGGCGCGTCCGCGCCATGCAGGGCACCTTTTCGGGCGGCACGCTGGCGAGCTTCAAGGCCACTATGGCGGCTGCGGCGGAAAACCCGGAACTGGTTTCCGTGTTGATGAACCCTTTCGCCCTGTCGGACGGCTTTCAAGGCCCGGAGCAGCCCCACGGCATGGCGCCGGTTTTCGAGGAAGACCTGGATAGCTGGTCGGCGCCGTTTATCATGGCGACCATCAACACCAAGAATATCCACCGCTCCAACAAGCTGCTGGGCCATGCCTACGGTGAAGGTTTCGTCTACGACGAGATGATGCTCACCGGCCCGGGAGAGCAGGGAGAGGCCGTGGCCAAAGCCGTGGCGGAAGACAAGTCCATGGCGGACAATCCCATCAAGCCGGGGGAGGGACCTTCGAAAGAGGAGCGCGAGAACGGCTTCTATGATGTGCTGTTTGTCGGCAGCAACAACGGCGATTCAGTCAGTGTATCCGTGAAGGGCGACAAGGACCCGGGCTACGGTTCCACCAGCAAGATGATCGCGGAAAGTGCTGTGGTCCTGCTGCTTCATCCTGAACTGGCCGGCGGCGGTATCTGGACCCCCGGCGCGGCGCTGGGCATGCCCCTGGTGGAGAGGCTTGAGGCCAACGCCGGGCTGAGCTTTGCGGTGGAAAGCTGAGTCTCGTTTACCTTCGGGCTGCGAGGTGAAGAGTTCCGCATGCCTCGTGCTGCGGCGCTGATTCAGGATTCAGTGCCGCCCGGCGTGTTCCTCTCTCGATAGGTTTGGCTGTAGCGGCGTATGCTGCGGGTGCCCAGTCTCGAGCCATTGTGGAACTGGTCGCCACGTGCCGATACTTCGAGCATCGCCTGCCCGATTTCCGTTGACCGGACTGCGGCGCCGACAGGCCGGAAGAACCAGTACATGAGCTTCTGCCCGAGGTGTGCTTCACCGCTCGCCGGCCGAATGTAGTCGGGCCGGTGGGCTATGACGCGCAGGCGCGTGCCTTCAGCAAGGCCAAAAAGCGTCCTCTCGGCGCGTATTTTCTCTCGCACCCACATGGTGTCGGAGTCTTCCGAGATGTCGCTGCTGCTGATGAACTGGAACGACGAAGCCTTGCCGCTACTCGCGGACAGCCATTCACGCAGGAACTGTGCCGGGAAGTCGACGTGGATACGACCATAGGTCGCCTCGTCCATGCCCAGTGCGCTGATGCCGATAGCCCAATACACGGTGCTGACTTCTGCCAGGATTTCATGCAGCGCGGAGTAGTCCAGGTAATCCATGTGTTGGGTCATGAGCACCTTGCCAGACGCAACTCCGGCTTCAATGCGCGGCGTCGAACGACGGGTGATAACGTGAACTCTTTCCACCTTGGGGTCCGCCAGCGCGGCTTTCAGTATGCCGTCGCCGGCGGTGCCGCTGGCACCGAAGATGGCGATGGTGCCGATATCACTGGTGTCGGGAGTTGCATCCTCCAGGGGGGCCAGTGGCTTCAGGTTGAAGTAAACACCAAGCAGATAGATGAATACGAAGAGGCCAGCCGCTAGTTTGGCGAGCGTTGCAAGTAGCTTTCGAATGGTTGGGAGCTTCATCCGCGCATTCTATGCCGGATTTGCCGCGCGGTCCGCCACCTGCGAGAGAATGACGCGGTAGGTAGCCGCAAACCTGCAACAGATGATGATTAAAGCCGGCCTGCAGCTCACCCATCTGATGCCGCAGTTGATCTAGCGGTTGAAACGCTTGAAGAGCTTGTCCTTCAGGGCGTCCATGACACTCTCTTTCGCTGCCGAGCTCAGGTCAGGCTTGATCTTCACGTCGTGGAAAGGGCCGCTGATTTTGATGGGGACACCAATACCCTTACTCTTGCCCGAAGCGGCCTGTCCCTCGATGGTATCCACCAACCTGGCCTGGGCGGTGTAGTCGACGTTGGTAGCCGGCAGGTCGATGCTGCCCTCGCCCTTCACCCGGATGAGGGGGCTGGCCAGCCTGAGATCGGTATTGGTGCCGACACCCTTGCTGAACGTGAGGGTGCCGCCCATCTCCGAAAAGTCGGTTTCGGCGGCGTTGTCGAAGTTCTTGTCGAGGCTCACCTGCGCCAGTTTCCCGGTGGCGATTGCCTGCGCGCTGCGCGCGATCGCGGCGATATTGGCTCCCCGCACAGCGCCGTCCTTGAAGCTGAAGCCCACTGTGCCGTTGAGCCGGTCCACGAAATCCTTCTGGCTGCGGCCCGAAGTCTTCAGGTTCCACTCGAGGTTGCCCGCGCCGCGCAACTTGTCGAACCCGACGCTATCGGTGAGTAGAGGCTCCGCTTCGATCCCGGAAAGATCAAAATTCGTTTCGATGGCGTAGGGCACGCTACTGGCGTTCACAGCGACCAACCCATTACCGGTACCGTTGTATGCCTTGAACTTGTCCAACGACATGCGCATCTTGCCGCCTGTCAGCACCAGGCCGAAGGCGTTTTCACCCAGTGTGATATCCCGCGCCTTAAGGCCGTCGGAGCGAACGGTGATATTGGCATTGACGGATTTCAGCGCAGAGAGGTCGATGGGCGTGTCGTCCCAGACAATGGGCTCGGCGGGAGTCTCACTTCCTGCGACATCGTCATCCACCGGGGCCTGCGCCTCACCGGCGGTTGATGGCGGCAAGTAGGGGTTGAGGTCGAGCATGCCCAGGTCGAGGTTGGCGCTGATGTCGGGTATATCCGCGAGCACCAGTGTGCTATCGCCTTTGATTTCGAGGGCATCGAGGCGCGCCACCAGCTGCTGGATGCGTAGGGTCTCGTCGCTGAACAGCATATCGCCGGTAACTTCAAAGGCGTTGAAGGCGTCAGCGCCCGCGTCGAGTTCCGCGTTCTGCCAGGCCGCCAGGTCTTTGACGGAGTCACCGGCCAGTTTGAGGCTACCTTTGATCTCCTCGCCCTGGTTGCTGATCTCGCCGCTGTAGGCCATCTCCAGCAGGCGCGTATTGAGCAGCATGCTGACTTCGAAGATCTCACCGTTGATGGCTTTGGCCGGTGTGGTCACGCCGATGTCCAGGTTCAGGGTTTCGCCCATGTAGCGGACGGTGCCCTTGAGCTGCAGCGCCTGGTAAAGCGAGGGTAGCTCGATGGCCAGGCCGAGCTCGTCCAATCGCTCTTCTGTGCCCGCCTGCCCGTCGATGTAGGTCAGTGACCCGCCGCGGATGGCCACCTCACCCAGGCTGATGTCGAAACCCGAGGGCAGTGTGGTGGCTTTGATGGGTGCTGCTTCTACTTCCGGTGCGGGCTCCGCCGCGGCAATCAGGTCCCAGTTGGCGTCACCCTCGGCGTCGGTTTCCAGCAGGATGGCCGGTTCCTCGATGACGAAACGCTCGATACTCAGTTCTCCGGAGAGCAGCGCCATCCAGGGGATGTGAATATCCAGGCGCTCCATGCTTATCATGTTCGGCTGGCTGCCGCCCTCCATATTGGTCAGGCTTACCTGGTTCAGCTCCAGGCTCAGTGAGGGAAGGATGCTCAGGCTCTTTTCACCCTCGATCACCAGATCACGGCCGGTGTTTGCAGTGACTTGCCTGGAAATCTCATTGGTGATGTCGTCGGTGGAGATGACCACGGGCACCAGTACGACGACCAGCACCAGCAGGACGGCAAGGGCGGCGAGGATTTTGAGTAGCAGTTTCACGGGCGGGTTCTCCCTGCACTGTGGTAAGCGTGTCGGTAGTATAGGAGAAGCAGAAACTTCCCGGAGCATACTACGGATTCAGCGTCAGGCGGCTTGCTCCGTTAACGTCTACCGGGGCCGCATGGGGAAGGGCAGCGTGGCCTGGTGTCAGTGGAACGGGCGACTTTCCTCAACGCGCGCCGTAAAGGTCTACCTCGAGGCTTGATATGGCATGCACCAGCGCATTTGGCGCGATTTTCTGCCTGCCCGTCCAGGTGATATCGGGAAAACGCTCGAAAATGCGCTCATAGGCAACCTCCAGCTGCATTCTGGCCACCCGGAAGCCGAGGCACTTGTGTACGCCGTGGCCGAATGCCACGTGCTTCTGCACGTTTGGGCGGTGCAAATCAAACTGGTCAGGGTTTGGGAAAACCTCGGGATCGCGATTGCCGGCGCCGTACCAGAGAACCACTTTCTCGTCCTTGGCTATTTTCTGCCCCTGCAGCTCGGTATCTGCGGTGGCTGTCCTGCGCATATGGATCACGGGGGAGATCATGCGCAGGGCTTCGTCGGACATCCGTGGAATCAGGCCTGGGTCCTCCAGTACCATGGCCCGCTGCTCCGGGAACTGGGTCATCAGCCGCAGGGTGCCGGACAGCGAATTCCGGGTGGTGTCATTGCCGGCGAATATAACCAGCAGCCAGGATCCGTCCAAGTACTCCTGGGGTAGGAGTTCCCCCTCAAGGGTAGATTGGGCGATTGCGGTCAGCAGGTCCTCGCGGGGGTGGCGTCGGCGATCTGCCATCACACGCTCGCCGTAGGCGAACATGTCGCGCACCACGGATTTGAATCGCAGCGGGAACAGCGGCTCCGAAAAAAAGGTCTGCCAAGGGTTTGTCAGAAACTGGGAGGCCATTTCAAGGTAATGCATCCAGCGTATAACCTGGGGGCGGTCTACCTCATCGATACCCAGCATCTCACACAGTGTGAACAGTGGTAGCTGCTCTGCAAACAGCTTGACGAAGTCGACCCTTGGGCCGCGGCGCTCCATCTCATCCAGTAATGCGTCGACCTTCAGTGCCACCTTCTCGCGCAGTTGGGCGATGTATTCCGGCGGCAGGAAAAATTTTTTCTGTTGCAGCCGCATCTCCAGATGGCGCTGCGCATCGAGATTGATGAGTGAGTTCAGGGAAGCAGGCACCAGCTTCTCAGGCTTCCAGTCTTTCCGCTCGGGTATGCTGATATTGATGCTGCCGCGCTCTGACGAGAAGATGTCTGCCGCCAGTTCGACCTGGCGAATATCGTCGTACCGGCTTACTGACCAGAAGCCGGAGAAGCCCTTCCTTGTCGGTGACCACATGACAGGCGCGTTCTCCCGCATCTTCTTGTAGAGGTCGAAGGGGTGGCCCCGGGTCCAGGATGACGGGTTCCAGAGCGCGAAGTCAGAATACGAAGGATAAATGGCCTCGTGAACAGGTTCCTGGGCGTCGGCGTCGATCAGTACTTCGTCACTCACCAGTCTCACTGGCACTCTCCTTGTTGTTTTTGAATCCAGAACGCACGGTCACGTGACAGCGTTAGGTCTTGCAATAGTATCTCGCAGTGCAACGCCTAAGCGAATTGGTGCCCCCGGCAGGGTGAAACAAGCGATTATGTTGCGTAGCGACATGCGCAGTTGAACGACCGCAAGCTATGCTTGCGGGCCGGAAGTCCAACGGGGGTGCCAATGAGCGCCGCCGAATTGGTGCCCCCGGCAGGACTCAAACCTGCGACCCTCCGCTTAGGAGGCGGATGCTCTATTCAACTGAGCTACGGGGGCGTTGGTGCGCGGGGAGTATAGCAAGCGGCCCTGGCGCGAGACAGCTTACCGTTCGCCGTGCTGCGTCATGCCTGGTGCGAGCCGCCAGAACGAAAACCCGAGGCGCTCATCGCGCGGGTCCTGCAGCGGTGTCACTACCCCGAAGTCGCCATCATCAAGGCGCAACACCGGGGCGTACTCACCGTTGGTGTCGCGACGCAATTCACCGTCGGACTCGGCCCAGGATTCAAAACGCAACGGCGCCGACAGCAGCACGTACGGCTCTTCATGTGCCAGTCCAATCCTTGCTACACGCACGCCCATGCCGCCCTCTGCAGAAAACCAGGTGGCAGCCAGTTCGTTTGGCCCGCTGGCCGTCATGTAGGGGAAGAACATGCTGTCGGTGTCTGTCGCGATCTCCCAGGTCTTCCAGCTGGCGCCGAGATCTGCTGATTTTCCCAGCTGGACGCTGCTGCCTTCGCTCCAAAGGTAGTACAGGGCACCGCTGGCGTCCCAGGCGAGGGGTTCTACCCAGCGCGGCAAGCCTCCCTCACCGTAGGGCCGCCAGTCCCGGGTGCCCGGTGCCGGATGCGTTTTCCAGGTCTTGCCGCCGTCGGTGCTTACCGCGATCAGGTCGGTCGTAGGGTCAAACCCATTGCCCGATGCATATATGGGCGTCACCCGTACGGCTACTTTACCCTTGGGCCCTACTGCCATATGGCTGGACCCGCCGATGGCGTGTACTGGAGGCATGCGCTGCCAGCTGGTCCCTGCATCCTTGCTGACGGCGTGATAAACGCCACCGTCATCATTCCAGACCACGTGGGCCGTGCCGTCCGACGCCACGTCCACCCAGGGGCGGTCGGCCAGCGGCTTGTCGGTTAATAGCGTCCAGGACCAGCTCTGGCCTTGGTCGATGCTCACACCTATTGAGATATGGGTGCCCTGGTTGGTCGTGCGGTTATAGCCCATGGTGACGAAGTAAACCGTCCCATCCGGCGCAATCGCGAGGTCAACGTCTGAGTTCCCAATGGCGCCATCTGCCGGCGTGCCGACGTTCACCCTGGACCAGGAAGCGCCGCCATCCCGGCTGCGCCACAGGCTGGGCGCCCGCGCCGGCTCGTGCGGGTAGCGCGGAAAGCCTGCCACCAGCAGGTCGCCATTGGCCAGCTCCAGCAACATGGGCTCGCGGTTCTGGAAGTCCTCGAAGTGCACAACACTCTTCATTACCAGTGTTTCCTCCGCCGGGGCAGTCGCCGGTAACAGCGTCGTCAGCAGTGCCAGTATGAATACCGGAGGGAGTCGTTTCATGAGGTGGTCAGTCCTGTGCCATATAGGCTTCGAAGGCGGCCTGATAATCCGGGTGCCAGCGTGACAGGGCGGGGCGGTTTTCAATCAGGTCACCCATGGCCCAGGCCATGCGTTTGTTGTCGGTGTCGCGGTCCACATCGTTGTCTGGGCACAGGATGTAGAAATCCCCGGCACCGAGGCGCGCCACCATGTACTCAACCACTTGTTCAGGCGTCCAGGCAGCGGGCGGTTTTTCGGGCATAAAGGACTTGATCATGCCGGTGTACGTGAAGCCCGGCACCAGCAGATGCGCGCTCACGTGGCAGCCGTCGGTATTGCGCAGTTCATGGGCGAGGGCTTCCGTGGCCGCTTTGACGCCCGCCTTGCTGACATTGTAGGCGGGGTTGCCCGGTGGTGAGGTAATACCCTGCTTGGACCCCGTATTGATGATGGCCGCCGGCCGGCCCTGGCCGACCATGGTGGGGGCGAAGGCCTGCATGCCATTGATCACGCCCCACAGGTTGACGCCCAGCGTGGTCTGCCAGGCGTCGTAGTGATTCCAGCAGCTGCTTGCCCTGCCGACGCCTGCGTTGTTCATCAACACGTCCACCTGCCCGAAGGCGGCCAGTACGTCGTCGCGCACGGACTCCACCTCATGCAGTTGCGATACGTCTGCGCGGATGGCAAGCACATCGCCCAGGGCGTCCTTGGCGTCGCTGAGCCTGGCCTTGTCGACGTCGGCGATACAGACGCGCATGCCCAGAGAAAGAAAGTGTTGTGCCGCGGCAAGGCCGATACCGTCGGCGGCGCCGGTGATAACGGCCGTATTGCCCTCGACCAGGGCGGGATGTGTTTCCATGGGGACCTCCTATTTCTGCTCAGCTTAGCAGAGAGCCGGAGGGTAGAGCGGCGCGGTGATCAGCCTCCGCTGGTGGTGCGCAGGTTCTCCGATTTCGCCACCACCACGTCGTGCATCTCCTGCTTGTACTGGGCGATGCGTTGGCGGATGCCCTCGTCACCGGCGCCGAGGATTTGTGCGGCGAGAATGGCGGCATTAGTGGCGTTGTCGATGGCCACGGTGGCGACCGGCACGCCGGCTGGCATTTGTACGATGGAATACAGTGCGTCTTCGCCGCGCATCTTGGTGGCGCTCACTGGCACGCCGATCACCGGCAACGGAGTAGAGGCGGCAATCATGCCCGGCAGGTGGGCGGCTCCGCCGGCGCCGGCGATAATCACCCGCAGGCCGCGCGCTTCCGCCTCACGAGCGTAGGCCTCGGTGCGGTCCGGGGTGCGGTGGGCGCTGACGATGTCGAGCTCCCAGGGGATGTCCAGTTTGTCGAGGATCGTGGGTGCCGCGCTCATGACCGCCAGGTCCGAGTCGCTGCCCATGATGATGCCTACCAGTGGCTTCATGCCGCCTGTGTCTCCGAATCTGCCAGGTTTTCCAGGGCTTCTTTTGCAAGGCGAACGGCTTCACCAGGATTTGCCGCCAGCGCGGTGATATGTCCCATCTTGCGCCCCGGTCGCCCCGGTGGCTTGCCGTACCAGTGTAGGGTAATGTCTTCGTTTTCGCCGCGCTGCGCTTCCGGTTGTGCCGGGCAGGCTTTGCGGAACGCCTCACGATAAAGAATATTGCTCATCGCCGCCGGCCGGGTGGTACTCACGTCCACAAGGGAGAGCCCACAGACCGCGCGCACGTGCTGCTCGAACTGGCTTACCGGCGAGGCCTCCATGGTCAGGTGGCCGGAGTTGTGCACCCGTGGCGAGATTTCGTTCACCTGCAGGGCACCTTCGCCATCGATAAACATCTCGATAGCAAACACACCCACGCCGCCCAGGGCGTTGACGATGCGAACGCCGAGCTCCGCTGCTTCCTCCGCCAGGCTCGCAGAGATGTTTGCCGGCGTGTACACGGTGGTCACCGAGTTGAGCTGTGGGTCGAAGTCCATGCCGAAAGTCGGCCAGGCCTCGGTACTGCCCTCCACGTCGCGGGCTAACAGCACGGCGATTTCCGGAGCGTCTTCCAGGAACGGTTCTACCAGAGATGGGGTATCCCACAGTGCGTCCAGGTCGTCGATGATCTGCACACCGCGGCCGTCGTAGCCGCCGCAGCGGGCCTTCTGTACCAGCGGCAGGCTGAACTGTTCGGCCAATGCTTCGCGCTCGGACTTCCCGAGGTTCCCCTGCAACAGTTTGAAGGGCAGGGTGGGGAACCGGTTTTCCGCCAGCCAGGTTTTCTGCTGGCCTTTGTCTTTCAGCAAGAACAGGGTTTCGGCCTCGGGGCGAATCTCGATACGGCGCTGCTGGGCGGCCTGCCGCAGTTGCATCAGCGCCTCGTTGGGAATGTCTTCCTTGTCGAAGGTGATGACGTCGCTGGCTTCAATCAACTGCTCCAGGGTATTCGCGTCGCCCGGGTCACCGACAATCAGCCGGGTGGCAAAGCTCGCTGCCGGTGCGTCTTCCGCTTCGGTGAGCACACAGCTATCAATACCCAGCCGCGAAGCGGCCTGGGAAAGGTACATACCCAGCTGCCCGCCGCCGACGATGCCGAGGCGCAGATTCACGGGTGGAGTCCTGTCGAGAGGCTGAAGCTAAGTGACTGAAAGGAGGGGCTTTTTGTTGCAGCCCACGGTGTGCCAAGGGAACAAATACGGTTCAAGGCGGTCACCACTATTGACTAAACGCGCAGTCTAATGAAATAGACACATCGCACAATTCGAATATACTTTCGCACTAAATCGGCAAATACGAATTAAGGATACCTATGAGCAGGTCATCCCAGGCGCCCCATCGCCTGTTGAGACACCTTAATTACAACCATCTTCTTTACTTCTGGACCGTCGCCCAGGAGGGCAGCGTCGCTGCGGCAGCTACGGTCCTGAACCTGACGCCGCAAACCATCAGCGGCCAGATCAAGCAACTGGAGCGTGCCATCGATGCCCGGCTGTTCGAGCGTGCTGGCCGCGGGCTGGTGCTCACCGAGGCCGGGCGCGCAGTGATGCCCTATGCCGATGAAATCTTTTCGCTGGGCACCGAACTGGCTCGCCGGGTGCAGGGGGACGATCGCGGCCTGCCCAGCACGCTGAATGTGGGCGTGGTGAATTCTCTGCCCAAGCTGATCGCCTACCGCACCCTGGATCCGGTGCTGGGTGATGAGGATTCACCGCGACTGATGTGCTACGAAGGTGACCTCGACAAGCTGTTGGCCGAACTGTCGGTGCACCGGCTGGACCTGGTGCTGTCGGACCGGCCCATCCCCACCGGCTTCAACGTGCGCGCCTACAGCCACAAACTGGGGGAGAGCGATATCGCCCTGTATGCGCTGCACGACCTGGCCGCGCGCTACCGCGAGGGTTTCCCGCAGTCGATTCACGGGGCCAATATGCTGATGCCGGTGAGCAGTACCGCCATTCGTCGCGGTCTCGACGACTGGCTGGCGGACGTGGGCGTGGTGCCCAATATCATTGCGGAGTTTGACGACAGCGCGCTGATGAAGGCCTTCGGCGAATCCGGCACCGCGATTTTCCCGGCGCCGGTAGCGATTCGCAACGAGGTGGATCATATGTACGGCGCCAGCATTGTTGGCCTGGTCGATGGGCTGCGGGAGATGTTCTACGTGATCTCGCCGGAGCGCCGGCTCAGCCAGCCCTTCGCCCTGAAGATCACCGAGGCGGCCCGCGCCAGGTTGCTGCCTGCCTAGCGATGTCCTGCGGGCATCCAGTTCCCGGCTGCGTCGTATCAATAATAAACCTACTGGCAAAACCCCGGGCATGGCACACCGACAGCAACAACTGATCGACAAACTGGTCGGCGAAGACAAGGAAGAGCGCGACCACTCCCTGCAGCAAAAGGCACTGGAGCGGGCCACCGGCAACAAGCTGCCCACCACCCTGACGCCCTGGGAGTGGCAGGAGTACTACGCCGAGCACGGTGTCCCCGAGAGTCACAAGCAGCCCGCGAAGTCTGACCTGCAGCCCGAGCCGAAATCGAGCTGGTGGCGGCGCCTGCTGAGGCGGGACTAGTCATCTCCTGACTTGACGCGCGCTGCGCCACGGCATTCAATGCCCGCTGACTTTTGGCCAGGAGCGCTCGCCCCATGAGCATGGAAAACCGTATTGCACTGGATGTCGACGAGGGTGTGGCCCACGTTCGGCTGATTCGCAGCGACAAAATGAACGCCCTGGACAGCCAGATGTTCGATGCCTTCGAAGCTATCGGCAAACAGCTACAGGGCGACACCAGCGTGCGCGCGGTGGTCTTGAGTGCCGAGGGCAAAGCCTTCTGCGCGGGTCTGGATACCAGCAACTTCATGGCCATGACCCAGGGCGACTCAGGCGGCGTGTCTCACGAGCCGCTGGAAAACCGCACCCACGGCCTGGCCAACCGGCCGCAGCACGCCGCCTGGGTGTGGCGAGAGCTGTCGGTGCCGGTGATCGCCGCGGTTCACGGCGTCGCCTTCGGCGGCGGCCTGCAGGTGGCCCTGGGCGCCGATATCCGCTACGCCGCACCGGGCACGCGTTTTTCGGTCATGGAAATCAAGTGGGGCCTGGTGCCGGATATGTCCGGTATGCCGCTGCTGCGCGAACTGGTGCGCGGCGACCAGCTTCGAGAGCTGGTGTATACCGGTCGCATCTTCGAGGCCGAGGAAGCCCAGGCCCTGGGCCTGGTGACCCGCGTCGGTGACGACCCGTTGGCTTTAGCCATGGCCACCGCTCGGGAGATCGCCGGTCGCAACCCGGATGCCATCCGCGCCGACAAGCGCCTGCTGAACAGCCTGTACGACAGTGATGCCGCCGAGCTGCTGCTGGCTGAGTCTCGCGAGCAGGACCGGGTGATCGGCAAGCCCAACCAGATCGAGGCAGTCATGTCAGAGATGGAGAAACGCCCGGCCAAGTACGCGTAGGGGCGAGAACGATGTTATTGCATCACTACCCTATGTCGCCGTACTCGGAAAAGATACGGCTGATGTTCGGCTACACGGGCACGCCCTGGCAGGGGGTGATCTCCCCGGAAATGCCGCCGCGGCCCAACCTGGATCCGGTGTTGGCCGGCTACCGCAAGATACCCGTGGCTCAGGACGGCGCAGACTTCTACTGTGACAGTCGCCTGATCAGCGCCGAGCTGGCAGCGCGTTGTGACCGCCCGGAACTGGACCCGGCCCACTGCGACGAGGGCGCTCTGGGTCTTGAGGCCGGCCTTGAGAAAGACGTGTTCTGGGCCTGCGTCACCTCGCTACCAGGCAGCCAGGTGCTGAAGCAGCTGGTGCGCAATATCTCGATCATCGGCGCCTACCGTTTTATCAAGGACCGCGCCGGCGTGGCCCGTAAGGCCGCCAGTAAGCCGGTGCCGCCGAAGGAGGCCAAGGCCTTGTTCCGTCGCCACCTCGAAGGACTGGATCGCGTTCTCGCAGCGGGAGACGGCTTCCTGGGCGGGGTCGCACCCAATCACCTGGATTTCGCGGCTTACCACACCCTGTGGTTCCAGCGCATTGTCGGCGAACGGCCGGAGCCTGAAGGTGTGCCGGCAGTAACGGCCTGGTATGACCGCATGGGGGCTTTTGGCCATGGCGAGCACCGGGAAATCTCCGGGGATGAAGCGCTCCGGGCCGTTCGTGACAGCGAACCGCTGCCAGTCTCTCCCGGGCGGGCAGGCCATGCCCAGGTGGGGCGGCGGGTAACCATCGGGCCCGATGACTACGCCATGGATACCACCGAGGGTGTGCTGGTCGGCGCTGATACCCACCGCTGGATCATTGCCCGGGATACCGAATACGGCACGGTGCACATCCATTTCCCCACCGAGGGATTTACCCTCAAACTCGCTTAATCGGCGAATTCCAGCATTATGCCTTGGCCGCCTGTTTTGCCAGCCGGCGGGCAGCGGCTTCGATGCGTTCACAGGCCTGCTCCAGGCGATCGGGCTCGGCGGGTGCCTGTGGCAACATGCTTTGCCACAGAGGTTCTACCAGGCTGCCGACCCGCTCGCTCATACGGTCGAAGGCCTCGTGCAGGAACAGGCTGCGACTCAGGTACTCCAGGCCGCCGAAAAACAAATCGCGTAGCGCAGACAGGTTGAGGTCGTCGCGCACCTCACCCCGTCGCTGGGCTTCCTGCACGGTGGTGTCGAACACCCAGGCGTAGCTGAGGTTGAGCTTGTGTAATACCGAGCCGCGAATGCTGGTGTAGCCCGCCAGGTCGACGTTCATGTAGGCCTGGATCATGCGCATGAACAGGGCGTTATCCCGCGACATCACCTCGATATGGTTCTCCGCCAGTAGCTGCAGCCGGGTGCGGGAATCCAGGTGCTCCCTGAGGATGACAGAGGCATTGTCGCGCAGTTCTTCATAAATGCGCTCGAGAATGGCGCGCATCAGCTCGTTCTTGGAACTGAAGTAATTGAACAGGGTGCCCTCGGAGATGCCGGCGCGGGCGGCGATCTTGCGGGTGGTAACGCTCTGAAAGCCCTCTTCACCGAACAGGTGGATGGCGGCCTCGAGAATATCGGCCTCGCGCTGGGCGCTGCGGGAGAGGGGGCGTTCTTCCAGAGCGTCTGCCATCGGTGAATTGAACCTTCACGGTATTGAGTAGTGCTCAATCCTATACTAGCATTGCTCAGTCACGCAAACAGGAGGTCATCGTGAGCGCAGACAAGATCCGCATCGGCGGCGCATCGGGCTTCTGGGGGGACGCGCCCTCCGCGACCCGGCAACTGATTTCCAGGTCGAAACTCGACTATCTGGTGTACGACTATCTGGCCGAAATCACCCTGTCGATCATGGCCCGGGCCCGCGCCGCGGACGACACCAAGGGCTACGCTACCGACTTCCCCAACGCGGCCATGGCGCCCAACCTGGAGGCGATTGCCGAGCAGGGTGTGAAGGTGATTTCCAATGCCGGCGGCGTTAACCCGGCGGCCTGCGCCGAGGCCCTGCGCTTTATCATCTCCGGCCAGGGCCTGGACCTGAAGGTGGCGGTGGTGAGCGGGGATGACCTGACCAGCTCCGCGGCCGACTTTACCGAGGTCGCCGAGATGTTTACCGGCGAGCCATTCCCCAACCCGGAAGCCATCGCCAGCATCAATGCTTACCTCGGCGCTTTTCCGATTGCGCGTGCGCTGGAAGCCGGCGCCGATATTGTCATCACCGGTCGCTGTGTCGACAGCGCCGTAACCCTCGGTGCCTGTATCCACGCCTTTGGCTGGTCCCGCGACGACTTCGACAAGCTGGCCCAGGGCAGCCTGGCCGGGCACATCCTGGAATGCGGCACCCAGGCCACCGGCGGCAACTTTACCGACTGGGAAAGCGTGGCCCAGGACCTGCAGGATGCCGGCTACCCGATCACCGAAGTGTCTGCCGACGGCAGCTTCACGGTCACCAAACCTACCGGCACCGGCGGCCTGGTCTCGGTGGGTACCGTAGCGGAGCAGATGCTCTACGAGATCGGTGACCCCCAGGCTTACACCTTGCCCGATGTGGTGTGTGATTTCTCCGAGGTGACCCTGGAGCAGACTGGCGAGAACCGGGTGCGCGTGGCCGGTGCCCGCGGTCGCGGTGCACCCGCCAGCTACAAGGTCAGCGTCACCTGGGCCGACGGCTACCGCGCCGGCCACGTATGGACCATGTACGGCCGCGACGCCGAAACCAAGGCCCAGCACTTTGCCCGCAGCGTATTCGAACGCGCCGGCAGCGCGCTGGAAGCTGCCGGCCTGCCGCCGTTCACCGAAACCAGTGTGGAAGTGATCGGCGCGGAAACCCACTTTGGTGCAGCTCGCCAGGCGCGCGGTGTACGTGAGGTGGATGTGAAGCTGGCGGTCAAACATGTCAGTGCCACTGGCATCGGCATCTTTCTCAAGGAAATGACCGGCATGGCGCTCACCGCGCCGCCGGGATTAGCCGGCTTCGCCGGCGCCCGCGCCAAGCCCTCGCCAGTGGTGAGGCTGTTTTCCATGCTGGTGCCCAAAGGCGAGATGTCGGTTGCCGTAGAGGTCGACGGCCAGCGCGAGATCTGCGACGAAGACTACGGCGGCGATATCGGCGTTGCCGAGCCACATTCGGTGCCGGACACCGAAGACGGCCCGCAGGTGAACGTATCTCTGGAAGCCCTGGCCTACGGCCGCAGTGGCGACAAGGGCAACTACGCCAACATCGGCATCATCGCCCGGCGTGCGGAGTTTGTGCCCTACATTGCCGCCTCACTCACCGCGGACCGGGTGGCGGGTTATTTCGCCCACTTCCTGGCCTCGCCCGAGGGCAGCGTGCAGCGTTTCTACATGCCCGGCAGCCACGCCTTCAACTTTCTGCTCAAGGATGTGCTGGGCGGCGGCGGGGTGGCAAGCCTCAGGGTCGACCCCCAGGGCAAGGGCTATGCCCAGCTACTGCTCGCAGAGCATGTGCCGATTCCCCACGAGATGGCCCGGGAATTTCAACTGATTTGAATTGCGTTCCACCGAGAGGATTGCCATGAGCACCGCGCCGCCCCCGTTCCACAGCCGGGTGAATCCCGGCTCCGAAGAGTTCGCGAAAAACCGCGAGGACATGCAAGCGCTGGTCGACCAGCTCAGCGAAGTGCTGGAGCGCGCCTCGACCCTGTCGGACAAGGCCCTGCCGCGTTTTCGGAAGCGCGGCCAGCTACTGCCGCGGGAACGCCTGAGCCGGGTGCTGGACCCCGGCTCGCCATTCCTGGAAATCAATAACATGGCCGGTTTCCTGGTGGAGGATGAGGACCGCGAGACCTCCATCCCCGGCGCCAACGGCATCAACGGCATCGGCTATATCGCCGGTACCCGTTGCATGGTGGTGGTGGACGATTCCGGTATCAACGCCGGCGCCATGACCACCATGTCCAGCAACAAGATCATCCGCGCCATGGATATCGCGCTCGACAAAAAGCTGCCCTTTGTTCATTTGGTGGAAAGCGCCGGTGCCGACCTGTTCAAGTACCAGGTGGAAATGTGGATGTCTGCCGGCGGCGTGTTTGCGCGCCTGGCGCGACTGTCCGCCGCGGGGCTGCCGGTGATCACCGTGTTGCACGGCCTGTCGGTGGCGGGGGGCGCCTATATGCCCGGTATGTCGGACTACGTGATTGGTGTAAAGAATAACGGCATGGCTGCGCTGGCCGGTCCGGCGCTGCTGAAAGCGGCCACCGGTGAGGTCGCCGACCAGGCCACCCTGGGTGGTTCGGAGATGCACGCTACCACGTCTGGCCTGGTGGAATACCTGGCGGAAGACGATGCCCACGCACTGGCGATATGCCGCGATGTGGTGGCGCGACTGGACTGGAACCGTCACTGCACCGTTCCGCCGCCGCGGGACTTCGAGGAGCCGGTGTATTCACCGGAGGACCTGCTGGGAGCGGTGCCGGTGGATTACCGCCAGCCTTATGATGCCCGCGAGGTGGTCGCCCGTATCGTCGACGGCTCGAGCTTTACCGACTTCAAGCCCGGCTACGGCGTGTCGATGGTGTGCCTGCAGGCGAGCATCTACGGCATGCCGGTGGGCATTCTCTGCAACAACGGCCCCATCGACCCTAACGGGGCGGCGAAGGCCGCGCAGTTTATCCAACTCTGCGACCAGGCGGGCACGCCGCTGGTGTTCCTGCAGAACATTACCGGTTACATGGTGGGCACCGAGTACGAGCAGGCCGGCATGATCAAACACGGCGCCAAGATGATCCAGGCGGTCACCAATGCCCGGGTGCCGCGCCTTACCCTGATGATTGGCGCCAGCTTCGGTGCCGGCAACTATGGCATGTGCGGTCAGGGCTACGACCCGGACTTCGTGTTCAGCTGGCCCAATATCCAGATCGGTGTGATGGGTGGTGAACAGGCTGCCAAGACCATGTCGCAGGTGTTTCGCGACAGTGCGGCGCGCAAAGGCAATGAGGTGGATGAAGACATGCTCGCAGCGCAGGAGGCCCGCGTTATCGCTCACTACGACCGCCAATCGGACGCCTGCTACACCTCTGGGCGCATGCTCGACGACGGCCTGATCGACCCGCGGGATTCGCGCCGGGTACTGGGCATGGCCCTGCAAACCTGTTGGGAAGCCCGCCATCGCACCACCTATCCGAACAGCTTCGGCGTCGGCCGGATGTAAGGGAGCCAGACATGTTACCGACCGTGAAATTTCTCGACCTGGAGCGTGCCGGCGATACGCTCACCATCTGGTTCAATCGCCCCGAGGTGAAAAACGCGCTCTCCGATGAGATGGCAGGGGAGCTGGCCGCGGTGCTGGAGGCGCTGCCCGAGGAAGCCGACATCCGTTTTGTAATCCTGCGCGGCCGCGGCGGCGCGTTCTGCTCCGGCGGCGACCTGAAGATGTTCAAGTCTGTATTTCAAGGGGGCGCGAGCCGTGAGGACATCGTCGAGTTCAACGCCAGCTTCGGCCGCATGTGCCACGCCATCAACGGCCTGCCGCAGCTGTTCATTGTGCTGATCGAGGGCTTTGCCATGGCGGGCGGGCTGGGTATTTCCTGCCTGGCCGACGTGGTGGTTACCACGGCCGACGCGAAATACGCCCTCACGGAAGTCACCCTGGGCATACCTCCGGCGCAGATCACGCCCGTAGTGGTGAAGCGCATTGGTGCCTCAGAGGCGCGCCGCCTGTTGCTTACCGCCCAGCGCTTTGATGGCAGGGAGGCTCACCGGCTGGGTTTTGCGCACTTCCTGGTGGAGGAAGCCGCGGGGCTTGAGAAAAAGGCGCAGGAACTGATCAACGATGCGCGGCGCGGCGCGCCGGGAGCCATCGCCTTAACCAAGCAGATTATCGCTGCGGCGGAAACCCTGCACGGCGACGATATCGTGCAGTTCGCCGCCGAGCGCTTCGCCGATGCCATGCTGGGCGAGGAAGGGCGCGAGGGTATGGCGGCCTTCTCGGAGAAGCGGCGACCAGTCTGGGCGGCCGGGGAGGAATCCGCATGAGCCGCTTTGACAGCGTATTGATAGCCAACCGCGGTGAGATAGCCTGCCGGGTTATTCGCACTGCCCGCGCCCAGGGCTACCGCACCATCGCCGTGTACTCCGAAGCGGATGCCGACGCCCCCCACGTGCAGCTGGCCGACCAGGCCGTGCTGATTGGCCCGGCGCCGGTGAAGGAAAGCTACCTGGATGCCGGCCGTATTCTCGATGCCGCCGCGCGCACCGGGGCCCGGGCCATTCACCCCGGCTATGGCTTCCTGTCGGAGAATGCGGACTTCGCCCGCGCCTGCAGCGAAGCGGGGCTTACGTTTATAGGGCCGTCGCCCGAGGCCATCGACGCCATGGGTAACAAGGCGGAGTCCAAGCGCCGCATGTTGGCGGCGGGGGTACCCTGTATTCCCGGCTACCAGGACACCGACCAGTCTGATGACACACTCATCGGGGCGGCATCCGAGATTGGCTTTCCGATCATGGTGAAGGCCGCTGCGGGTGGTGGTGGCCGCGGCATGCGTCTGGTGCACAAGGAGGCCGAGTTGCCCGCTGCGCTTAACTCGGCGCGCTCGGAGGCAGAAAGCGCGTTCGGCTCTGGCGAGCTGATCCTCGAGAAAGCGGTGCTGCAACCGCGCCACGTGGAAATCCAGGTGTTTGGCGATGAGCAGGGCAACGTGATTCACCTGGGGGAGCGGGACTGTTCGGTGCAGCGCCGGCACCAGAA
>JANQGK010000040.1 GCA_028277365.1 Halieaceae bacterium
CTCGGCCTCGGTGTGGCGACCAGCCCGGAGGTGGGCCTTGGACACCGAGGCCGAGAAAATTCTCACCGCTCAGGCGGCCCGCCGCCAGAACGATCCCTACGTCTGGTACGTGCTGGCGGAAACCCAGGGCCTGACCGGCAACACCTACGGCCTGCACCAGTCACGGGCCCAGTACTTCTACCTCAACGGCCGCATGCTGGAGGCGCGCTCCCAGCTCGGTTACGCCCTGCGCCTGGCGCCGGACCCGGTGGCCGAGGAGCGTATTCGCACCGAGCAGCGCTACGTCGAGAACGCGGCTCGCGCGCTGGGTCAGCTCAAGTAGGCGGGCGCCCGGGCTAGATGGTGTCCAGGTCGGCACCGCTCGCCGGCAGCGCTTCACCGTCCAGCAGGGCGCGGTCGCCGCACAGTTCCAGGCGTCCTTCCACAAACCAGCGCGCGGCCTGCGGGTAGAGCTGGTGTTCGCGTAGCTGCACTCGGGCGGCGAGGGTATCGGCGCTGTCGCCGGCTTCGATGGGCACCCGGGCAAACAGTACGGGCGGGCCGCCGTCCAGCTCCTCGGTGACGAAATGCACGGTGGCGCCGGCCTCGCTGTCGCCGGCATCAAGGGCCCGCTGGTGAGTCTTGAGTCCCGGATATTTCGGTAGCAGAGACGGGTGGATGTTCAGCAGGCGGCTGCGGAAGGCGGCGATGAAATCCGGCGTCAGGATGCGCATGAAACCCGCCAGGATGACGAGGTCGGGGGCAAAGGGCGCCAGTGCCTCCAGCATCGCGGCGTCAAAGGCCTCGCGTGACTCGAACTCCCGGTGATCAACCACCAGGGTAGGAATGTTGGCGGCATGGGCGCGGGCCAGGCCGCCCGCTTCGGGTTTGTTGCTCAGCACCACGGCAATCTCGGCGGGCAAAGCGCCGCGGGCGCAGTCGTCGATAAACGACTGCAGGTTGGAACCGCTGCCGGAAATTAGTACCGCGAGCTTCACAGCCCGTTCAATGCCACCGTCTGCCCGGCGTCTTCACGGATGCTGCCCAGTCGCCAGGCGGTCTCGCCGCTGGCCTTGAGCTCGGCCAGGGTGGTATCTGCGTCCCCCTCGGCCACGCATACCACCATGCCCACGCCGCAGTTGAAGGTGCGGTACATCTCGCGGCTGTCCACATTGCCCTGGGTCTGCAGCCAGTGGAAGATTTCCGGCCAGTCCCAGCTGCCGGTCTCGATGGCGGCGCCAGCGCCGGCGGGCAGCACTCGCGGCAGGTTCTCCAACAGGCCGCCGCCGGTGATATGGCACAGGGCCCGCACGTCCACCGCGTCGAACAAACTCAACAGCGACTTGACGTAAATGCGGGTCGGCTCCAGCAGGGTGCGGCCCAGGCTGCGGCCAGCGAAGTCGGCAGCCAGGTCGCTGCCCGACACCTCGATGATCTTGCGAATCAGCGAGTAACCATTGGAGTGGGGGCCGCTGGAGGCCAGGCCGATCAGCGCGTCACCAGCCTCAACCTTGCTGCCGTCAATGATCGCGGACTTCTCCGCCACACCCACGCAGAAGCCCGCGAGGTCGTAGTCCTCACCCTCGTACATGCCCGGCATTTCTGCGGTTTCGCCACCCACCAGGGCACAGCCCGCCAGTTCGCAGCCGCGGCCGATGCCTTCCACCACTGCCGCGGCGGTGTCCACCGACAGCTTGCCGGTGGCGTAGTAGTCGAGGAAAAACAGCGGCTCTGCGCCGGCCACCACCAGGTCGTTGACGCACATGGCGACCAGGTCGATGCCGATGCTGTCGTGAATACCGAGGTCCATGGCCAGCTTGAGCTTGGTGCCGACGCCATCGGTGCCCGATACCAGCACCGGCTCCCGGTAGCCGGCAGGAATTTCGCAGAGGGCGCCAAAGCCGCCGAGGCCGCCCATCACTTCCGGGCGATGGGTGCGTTTGGCCACGTGCTTGATGCGCTGGACCAGCGCGTCGCCGGCATCAATATCGACGCCGGCGTCCTTGTAGCTCAGGGATTGGGGCTTGGCAGGCTGGTCGCTCATTTCGGCAGGGGTGCGGAAAAAGGCGCTATTCTATCCTGTCACCGCGCGCCCCGGTACTGCTAAAATCCGCGGGCGATGAACTCCTCGAGACAAATCCCGTGAGGTTGCTGACGGCCCTGGCCTGCACCGTTTTCCTGCTGGCAGCGACGGCACAGGCTGTTGTGGTGGAAGACCTGCACCGCGCCCTGGTGCCGGTGGAAGACCACTCCCCGCGTGAGCTCGGCCGTGCCACCCGCGCCGGTCTCGCCCAGGTCTACGTGAAGATGTCCGGCAGTCCCACGGTGCTGGACAACCCGCTGCTGCAGCAGTCGCTGGACAATGCCTCCAACTACATGCAGCGCTACCGCTACCTGCGCTCCAATGAAGACGACAGCCTGCAGCTGCAGGTGCACTTCGACCCTCAACTGATCAACGACCTGTTGCTGCAGGCCAGTGCGCCCCTGTGGACGGCCAACCGGCCGCCCCTGCTGATCTGGCTGGTGGTGGATGACGGCGCCGGACGGCGACTGGCCACCGCGGAGACGCATCCGGCGCTGTTCGAGCGCCTGGCGCAGGAGCTGGAGCGGCGCGGCGTTCCCGCGGTCTACCCCCTTTATGATTTGCAGGACACAGTTGCGCTGGATGTGCACGAGCTGTGGCGCATGGACGAACTGGCGATCTTTGGCGCCTCCCAGCGCTATGGCATCGCCAATGTGCTGGCCGGGCGCCTGACCACCCTGCCCGGCGAGCGCTGGATGGGGGACTGGATCTACCTGCACAACCAGGATTCCTCTTCGGCCAGCTTTTACGGAGAGGCGGCGCCGGTATTCTCCGCCGCCATGGTGGACGCCGTAGCAGACCGCATGGCGGAGCGCTACGCGGTCGCCGCCGGCACCAGCCGCGGCCAGGACGTGCTGGTGCGGGTCGATGCGATCAGAGACTTCGCCCAGTACCGGCAGGTGTTGCAGCTGTTTGAGAATGTCGAGCTGGTGGATGACGCCTGGCCGGCTTACCTGGAGGATGAGTCGGTGGTATTCCGGCTCTCGGCCCAGGCTGAGCCCGAACAGCTCGATCGTATCGTCTCCCTCAACCGCAGGCTGCAGCGCCTGGATGCCGCCCAGCCGCTGCGCCGTGGCCCTCTCAACCTCGACCTGGTGTACCGATGGAATCCATGATGCGCCCCAGTCGGCAGTTCCTGGGCCTGCCGCTGTTGCTGGCCCTGGCGCTGTTGCTGTGGCTGGCCTACGAACTGCGGCCGATCCTGTCGCCTTTTGTGATCGGCGCCCTGATTGCCTACCTCGGCGACCCGGTAACGGATTGGCTGGAGCACCGTGGCGTGGGCCGCAGTCTGGCGGTGACCCTGGTGTTCCTCGGCCTGACGCTGCTGATCATCGGCTCGGCCGCCATCATGCTGCCGCTGCTGCTGAGTCAGGTAAACGTGCTGGTGCGCGGCATCCCGGTGGCCTACGAATGGGCTACCACCAGCGTACTGCCCTGGCTGCGGACCACCCTGGACCTGCCGCCGGAGGCGGTGCCGAAGCTGCAGATCAAGCAGACTCTGGCTGAGAACTGGCAGTCCCTGGGCAAGATGATGGCGGCCCTGGGGCGCTACGTGGGCAGTTCCAGCGCCAACCTGGCCCTGTCCCTTGGCAACGCCGTCCTGGTGCCTGTGGTGGCGTTCTACCTGCTGCGTGATTGGGACAAAATCACGCCCAAGGTGATGAATCTGTTGCCCGAAGACTGGCAGGGCAAGGGTAAGGAGCTGGCGCGGGAGTGCGACGAGGTGATCGGCGCTTTCCTGAGGGGGCAGCTGCTGGTGATGATGGCCCTGACGCTGATCTACTCGCTGGGCCTGGTGACGATTGGGCTCGAAGTGGCGGTCGCCATCGGTGTGTTCGCGGGCCTGTTTGCCATCGTACCCTACCTGGGCACCGTCATGGGTGTTGGTGCCGCCGCGGTGGCCGCCTGGATCCAGTTCGGTGAATTCAGCGCGCTGCTGGGCGTGGCGGCGGTATTTACCGTGGCCCAGATGATCGAGAGCTATATCCTCACGCCCTACCTGGTGGGCGACCGTATCGGCCTGCACCCGGTGGCGGTGATTTTCGCGGTACTGGCGGGGGGACAGTTGGCGGGTTTTGTCGGGGTGCTTATCGGCTTGCCGTTGGCGGCGGTGATAGCGGTGCTTCTGCGGCATGTAAAGGACTACTATACGGCTTCTGATTTCTACGCCGGTGACAGCGAGCAGCGCACAGTGAGTGGTGCACTCAAGGCGGACGATGGCGGCTGAACTGGCGCAGCTGGCGCTACCCGTGCATCTGCGCGACGATGCGACCATGGACAATTTCCTGTTCAGCGAGGCGCTGGGGCCGCTACGCATTGCCCTGGAGCAGCAAACCGGCGCCGACGGCGAGCCCGCTATTTTTCTGCACGGGCCGCCCGGCAGCGGCCGCAGCCACCTGCTGCAAGCGGCTGTCCACGCCCTGCCGTCAGGAGATGCCCAGTATCTGCCGCTGGAGCAGCTCAGTGCCATGCCCCCCGAGCAAGTACTCGATGGTATGGACACCCTGTCCCGGGTGTGTCTGGACAACCTGCAGGCCGTGGCCGGTGACCCGAGCTGGGAGCGGGCCCTGTTCAACTTCATCAACCGCTCCCGTGAAGCAGGCTGCCGGCTGCTGATCGCCGCTGACGCGGCGCCGCGACAGCTGGCTGTGACCCTGCCTGATCTGGCCTCGCGCCTGAGCTGGGGCGTGGTATTCCAGCTCGCGGCACCGGGAGACGAGGACAAGCTGGCGATTCTGCGGTTTCGTGCCCAACGGCGCGGGCTGCACCTGGAAGAAGAGGCGGCGCGTTACATCCTGTCCCGCGCGCCGCGGGCCATGAGCGCGCTGATGGAGATGCTCGAGCAGCTCGACCGGGACTCTATGGCACTGCAGCGCACCCTGACCATTCCCTTTATCAAGGCGCGCTTCGGCTGGTGAGCTTCACGAAAGCTGCATAAAACTCTGCTCCAATAGTGATTTCGTCAAGCGATTGCTATGCTTGTATTGCACGGATCCCGCAATATAAGCAAACAAGGAGTTAGCCCCATGCCCAGTTTCAATGCCCCCCTCGCGCTGCTGCTGGCAGCACTGCTGGCTATGGCGTCCACGGCCTCGGCCGACGGCCCGCCTATCACCTTTTCGGCCGGTGGCAGTTACAACATTTTCGACGATGACCGCGAGGTGGACGACGATTTCGGCTATTTCGGCGCTATTGAATACCGCTTCACCGAGCGCTGGGCGGGTGAGTTCTGGCTGAGCGACGGCGAGGCGGACGGCGACAACGGTTTCGACGTGGACACCCTGCGCTGGCACCTGGATGCGCTGTATTACCTGAACCCCCGGGGCAACCTGCATCCCTACCTGGCTGCCGGCGGCGGCCAGCTTGAACGCGAGTGGGACGTGCCCAACGGCAACCTCGACGAGGTCGACACCGAGGCGAACTTCGGCGGCGGCGTGCACTGGTATTTCACCGACAACTTCAGCCTGCGTGGCGACGCCCGCTACCTGTTTGGATTTGACGATGACACCAGCGACTTCACGGTCTCTATCGGCCTGTCCTACCGCCTGGGTTCTCCGCAGCCGCGACGCCGGGCTGCGGAGCCGGCGCCAGAACCAGCTCCAGAACCGGAGCCGGCACGAGAACCGGAACCCCTGGACAGCGATGGTGACGGGGTGCAGGACGAGAACGACGCCTGCCCTCGGACGCCGGCCGGCCGCCGCGTTGATGCGCGCGGCTGTGAGCCGCGCTTCGTGCGCGGTGAGTCGGTGCAGCTTAAGGTCAACTTCGCCTTTGATTCTGCCCGGGTAGATACCAACTACCTCGACGACATCAGGGCGTTGGCGGACTTCATGAAGCGCCACCCGGACGTGTCGACGACCATCGAGGCCCACACCGACAGTATGGGCCCGGAGGCCTACAACCTGGGTCTGTCCCAGCGCCGTGCTGACGCGGTGATTGAGGTGCTGACAAGCCGCTTCGGCATTAACGCTTCGCGTCTCACGGCCCAGGGCTACGGGGAATCCCAGCCCATTGAAAGCAACGATACCGAAGCCGGGCGGGCCGCCAACCGGCGCGTGGTGGCCAGTATCGCCACCGAAGACCGCATGGAGTAATCCCGCGTACACCGGGCTCCGGGAGCGGCTCATTTGCGCCGCGCCCGGAGCGCCTTCCCCCTGTCTTCGCACCCCGCCGACAGCTGTCACAGTCCTAAAACGTGGTATGAACCGACTGTGACATTGGTCACAGTCTGCTGATCCGCCATTGGCGCCCCGGCCCCCTCCCTGCCATCAATAGGAAAATTGGAGGGCTTAAATATGAGCTGGTCAGATTTTCTGAGCATTACCCCCTATCCGGGACTGTCGCTGCTATTGCTGTTCCTGGCCCTGTCCCTGGTGGTCTACTTCAGTCGCAGCTCCCTGCGCGCCGGCCTGCTGCACGCGGGCAACACCCTGTACCGGGCCTGCCGCATGGGCAGCGTGGCGTTCAAGCATGCCGAGCAATCCCTGCAGGCCCGCAACCGCGAGGTGCTGCTGGAGCAGGGGCGACAGGCCGCCGAACGCGCCGTGGAGCGCGAGTTCGAGCGCATTGACCATACGGTACGCAAGGAGCTGGGTGACTACCCGGCCCTGCACCGCCAGGTGAGCGAGGCCATTACCGCCATTGAGGACGACTATCAGCGCTCCCGTGAAGTGCCGCCGGCGCCTCATGCCTGGACCGAGGCCGTTGCCGCCATTGCCCAGATTCCCAAGGCGGAGGGTATGGTCGCCACCATGCTGGAAAGCGTGCACCAGTCGATTTGCGACATGGAAGAACGCGCCATCGATGAGTACCGTAAGGATTCCCGCGAGCGCCACCGCCTGCTGAGCCGGGCCCGGCCCCACTGGCAGGAGCTGGTGCGCCGCCTGGGCGGGGCCGAGACCCGCCTGCAGCGGCTGCTGGATCGCGCCGGCGCCATCGACAATCACATGAAGGACTATGCCGAGATCAACCAGGGTTCCGATGCAGCGCTGCGTCGCCTGTCGTCGTCATCCCTGACGCAGTTCTTTGTCTCCAGCTTTGTGCTGGCTATCGCCGTAGGCGGTGCCATCATCAACTTCAACCTGATCGCCCGGCCGATGGCGGAGATGGTCGGCGGCACCAGCACCATCGGCAGTATGCAGGTGGCGGATATCGCCGCCCTGGTCATCATCATGGTGGAAATTTCCATGGGCCTGTTCCTGATGGAATCTCTGCGCATTACCCGGCTGTTCCCGGTGATCAGCGCCCTGGACGATCGTCTGCGGGTGCGTATGGTGTGGATTTCCCTGGGAATCCTGACCTCGCTGGCTTTGGTAGAGGCGGGCCTCGCCTTCATGCGCGAGATCCTGGTGCAAGACGAACTGGCCACTGCAGCTATGCTGCGCGGCGACGAGCTGGCGGCGGGTCCGCCGCCCTTCATGTGGATCACCACTGCCGCGCAGATGGGCATGGGCTTCATCCTGCCTTTCGCGCTGACCTTCGTGGCGATTCCGTTGGAAACCTTTATCCACTCACTTCGCACCGTGCTGGGCATGTTCACAGTTGCACTGATCCGCGTGCTGGCGACCATCCTGCGAATCGCCGGCGCTCTGTTCCGCGGTACCGGGCCTTTCCTGGCCGAGGTCTGCGATGCAATCGCCTTCCTGCCCCTGTGGCTGGAGGCGCGCTTTCGCAGTTTGCCGAACAGTGAGAAAGACAAGAAGACGCAGGATGACGGGGTAAGCGGGCTATGGAAAAACTCCTTAGAGCAGCACTGATTGTCCTGATCGGCTTCGTGCCGCTGAGCTGCTCGGCGCCGGAAGGCTCGAGCAACCGCGGTGTCTACATGCTGCTGGATACCTCCGGCACCTACACCGCTGAGCTGGAGAAAGCGCGGCAGATCATCGCCTACCTGCTGACCCAGCTGGACTCCGGGGATGCCTTCGCGGTGGCCCGTATCGACACCGGCAGCTTCAGCGAGAAGGACATCATCGCCAAGACGACCTTCAGCGACCGGCCCAGCACCGCCAATCAGGAAAAGCGCGCCTTTCTCGACAAGATCGACGAGTTCATCGGCAGCACCCGCTCGGCTGCTTACACCGATATCTCCGGCGGCCTGCTGCAGGCCGATGAGTACCTCACCGAACACGAGGTGGGGCACAAGACCATCCTGATCTTCTCCGATATGCAGGAAGAGCTGCCGGCGGGCTACAACCGCGATATCAAGCTGTCCTTTGACGACGTCGAAGTAGTGGCGGTCAATGTCACCAAGCTGCGCACCGATAACGTCGACCCGCGCGAGTACCTCGACCGGCTGGCCCTGTGGCGGCAGAAGGTCGAAGCGGGCGGCGGCCAATGGCGCGTCGTCAACGATCTGGACCGGCTCGGCAAACTCCTCTCCGAAAAGGGCTAGCACACCACCGTCATTCCCCCTGCGCGGCAGTCCAGCCGCAATAGCAGGGGGTCAGACCCCTTGGCTCTCCTTGTTACTCCCTTGGTAGTCAGTGGCGCAGACACTACCTCCACCGAGGGGGTGCGGCTGCGAGCTGCATGTCATCGCCACGGACGAGGAACTGGCGGTCGCCCGCCACGGCGCCAAAGCGCTGCTGCGTAGGTAACTCTATCAATCTTGCGCTCGGTCAATGGTCGGCGCGCGGCGAGCATGCACAATGTAGAGCCTGAGTTGTCAGGCAGCCGTTATGCTATCTGCGCTGTAACGGGCATCCTGGCGGAGGAGAGCAAGTCTGTGACGTCTGCTATCGAGGTACCGCTGGATACGCCGGCCCCGCGTTTTGTCAGCGCGATCACGCGCAGCACCTATGCACTGATCCTGGCGGGTGGGAAGGGTAGCCGGCTTCACGAGCTCACTGAATGGCGGGCAAAACCGGCGCTGTTTTTCGGCGGCAAGTTCCGCATCATCGACTTCCCCCTGTCCAACTGCATCAACTCCGGCGTGCGCCGCGTGGGCGTCGCCACCCAGTACAAGGCGCACTCGCTGATCAAGCACGTGAACCGCGGCTGGGGCCACTTTAAGGCAGAGTTGGGGGAGAGCGTAGAGATCCTTCCGGCATCGCAGCGCTATTCATCAAACTGGTACCTGGGCACTGCGGACGCTGTCTTCCAGAACCTGGATATCGTGCGCCACCAGGCGCCCGAGTACGTGCTGATTCTCTCCGGAGACCACATTTACCGGCAGGACTACGGCGACATGCTGGCCCAGCATGTGGAATCCGGCGCTGACATGACCATCTCCTGCATGCCCGTGCGCGTCGAGGAGGCCGCCGGTGCTTTCGGCGTCATCTCCGTGGACGAGAGCGGGCGGGCGCTCGCCTTCGAGGAAAAGCCGGAGCGGCCAGAGCCCCTGCCGGACAACCCCGATTACTGCATGGCCAGCATGGGTAACTATGTATTCAATCTGGATTTTCTTGAGCAACAGCTGCGCCTGGACGCGACGGACCCGGCCTCCAGCCACGATTTCGGCGGTGATGTGATTCCACGGCTGATCAGCGAAGGCCACCACGTCCACGCGTACCGCTATTCGAACCTGCATCACCAGACAAATCCCTACTGGCGAGACGTTGGTACCCTCGACTCCTACTGGCGCGCGAGCATGGAACTGGTGGAGCCCACGCCGCCGCTGAATCTGTATGACCGGCGCTGGCCGATCTGGACCTACCAGGAGCAGCAGCCCCCCGCCAAATTCGTTTTTGACGACGAGGGCCGCCGCGGTATTGCCATCGATTCCATGGTTGCCGGCGGCGCAATCGTATCCGGTGCCACGGTGCGGCGATCAATCCTCTTCTCCGAAGTGCGCATCAACTCCTTCGCCGAGGTTGAACAATCGGTGATCCTGCCCGAGGTGGACATCGGCCGCCGCTGCCGGCTGCGCAAGGCCATCATCGGCTACGGCTGCGAGGTGCCTCCCGATATGGAAATCGGCTTCGATCCAGAACTGGACCGGTCCAGGGGCTTTCGCGTCACCGAGGGTGGCGTGACCCTGGTAACCCGCACCATGCTGGGTCAGTCTCCAGCGATGGAATAGGTTGTTCCGGTCTGTCGGCGGATACCCGCTATCCCCGTCAAGCTGCCCGCTTTTTGTCACGGTTACTTCACGGAAACTTCACCCTTCGTACACCTGTGCTTGCGTAAGTTTACAGGTGACCCGCCGATCGCTTACTGAGGTACTCAGCACTGTCAGGGGATAGTGAGCTGTAGGGTCACGTCGCATAAGCTACGGAGAATTCTAAATGATACCTTCCAGTAAACTGCTGGCAGCGACACTTACCTCGCTGCTGCTGATGGTCGGCTGTGCCGACGATGGCGACGATGGGCAAGATGGGGCCCCGGGACCTCAGGGCCCCCCGGGAGAGCAGGGGCCGCCCGGCGATAGCTCGGTAGGGCCGATGAGCCTGACCATCATGCACATCAATGACCATCACTCGCATATTCCCGCTGAAGACTTTGACTATGACGTGTCCAGCCTCGCGCTGGAAGAAACCACGGAGTCCGGCGCCCCTATTACCGAGGTGGAGGTCACCTACGGCGGTTATCCCGCCATGGTCACCCTGTTCAACACCCTGGCAAGCCAGAACGACAATGTCGTGAAGCTGCACGCCGGTGATGCCATCACGGGCACGCTGTACTACAGCCTTTTCAAGGGTGTGGCAGACGCCACCATGATGAACCAGGTCTGCTTCGATACGCTCGTTGTAGGCAACCATGAGTTTGATGACGGTGATATTGGTCTGGCCGATTTCATCGATTCGCTCGATGCCTCGGCCTGTGAAACGCCTACCCTAGGCGCCAACGTGGTACCGGGTCCGGATTCTCCGTTGGTGGACGGCTATCTTCAGCCTTACACGATCATCGAGCGCGATGGTCAGCAGATTGGCATTATCGGCATCGTGATCGCCCAGAAGACGTCGGTATCCTCCAATCCCGACCCCGGCACCGAATTCCTCGATGAGACGGCGACCGCGCAGCAGTACATCGACGAGCTGACGGCCATGGGTGTGAACAAGATCGTCGTGCTGTCTCATTACGGCTACGACAATGACCTGGCGATGGCCGCCAACCTGACCGGCGTGGATGTAATTGTCGGCGGCGATTCACACAGCCTGCTGGGTGACGAGACCTTCACCAACCTCGGCTTCAACACCGTGGGAGACTACCCCACAGTGACCACCGATGCCGCGGGCAACCAGGTGTGTGTGGTGCAGGCCTGGGAATACACACACCTGATGGGCAAGCTTGATGTCGACTTCGATGCGGACGGAGTGGTTACCGCCTGCTCCGGCCAGCCCTACATGCCGATCACCAACCAGTACGTCTACGAGTTCAGTGACAGCGAGGACAGAGTGCTGGGTTCCGTAGACGCGTTCACGGTAACCCAGGCGCTGACCGCAGACGACGAAATTGTGCTGACCGCGCCGGACCTCACGACCGAGCAGCTGCTGGAAGGCTTCAACGAGCAGGTGGCGGTGCTGGAGCAGACGGTAATTGGCGCCTCCGCGGAAATACTTTGCCTGGAACGCTACCCCGGCCAGGGCCGCTCCACGCTGTGTGACGTCTCGGAAACCTACGAGCGGGGCAGCGATATCTCGAATATCGTCGCCAAGGCCTTCCTGACGGTGACGCCTACCGCGGATATCGCGCTGCAGAACGGCGGCGGCGTGCGGGTCGATGTCGACGCGGGGGATTACACCATCGCCGACGCTTTCACCCTGCTACCTTTCTCCAACACGCTGTGGACCTTGGAGTTGACGGGCCGGCAGATCGTGGACTCATTGGAGGAGGGGCTGTCGAACACCCTGGATGCCGGGGGCTCTTCCGGTTCGTACCCCTACGCCTCGGGCCTCCGCTACGATGTAGACGCCAGTGCCAGCTTCGGCAGCCGCATCAGCAACGTGGAGATCAACCCGCGCGTTGCCGGCACCTGGCAGCCGATTGATCTCAACCAGATCTACACCGTGGTGGTAAACAATTTCCAGGCCTCCGGTGGTGACGGTTACAACACGTTAGGGGAACAGGCTGCAGCGGGTAACTTCGTGGATACTTTCACCGAGTACGCCCAGGCCTTCATCCAGTATGTGGAGGGTCTCACGGCGAATGGCCAACAGCTGCAGAAGCTGCCGCTGGACGAGTACTCGACCAAGTCCTACATCGGCACCGATGGCTGTGATCACAGTACCACCCCGGACTGCACCGGCTTCTGACCGCTGACAGTATCCCTACCCAGAGGGCGGCCGGCGGGCCGCCCTTTTTTGTTCCGGGAAGAAATCCGGGCGGCAATGCTTAACCGATAGAAAAGCGGTCGGCATCCGGAAGTAGGGGGAACTTCCTGCGATAAGTCTCGAGAGGCTCGCGCTCCAGGGTGGCGGTGAACACGCCGGCACGGTCTTCGCAGTCGAGCAGACGTTTGCCGTCCGCCGCAAAGGCCAGGCTGTCGCCGACATAGTCCAGGCCGTTGCCGTCACTGCCCACCCGATTGAGGCCCACACAGCAGGCCTGATTCTCGATGGCCCGCGCCAGCAGCAGGGCGCGCCAGTGATGGGCGCGCTTCGAAGGCCAGTTGGCCACCACCGCCAGCAGGTCGTAGTGGCCTGGGTCACCGGCCGGGCGGTTGCGCATCCACACCGGGAAGCGCAGGTCGTAACAGACCATTGGGCAGATGCGCCAGCCCCGCCATTCCACCACCAGGCGTTCATTGCCTGCGCTGTAGTGCTCATTCTCCGTGGACATGGTAAACAGGTGGTGCTTGTCGTAGTGCTGACAGTTGCCGTCCGGGGTGACGAACAGCAGGCGGTTGTAGATCGCACCGCCGCGCTCTATGGGCAGGGAGCCAACCATGGCCGCGTCGTGTTCGGCGGCCAGCGCCTGCAGCCAGCCTGTGGTCTCGCCGTCCACCGGTTCCGCCAGCGCCTCGGCGTTCATGGAGAAGCCGGTGCTGAACATCTCCGGCAGCAGCACCAGGTCTATCTCCCGGGGCAGGTCTTCCAGCGCGCGCTCGAAGTGCTCGCGATTGGCCACCGGGTCTTCCCAGGTCAGCTCACTCTGTACCAGGGCGAGGTGCAGGTCACTCATTTGCTGTCACTCCGGAATACGGTAGTCATCAGATGCCACTGAGAATTTCGCCAGCTTGTTCCAGCACCGCGTCGGTCTTGGCAAAGCAAAAGCGCAGGTAGTGGCCGTCCAGCGGTTGCTCGCAAAACACCGAAACCGGGATCGAGGCAATGCCGTGTTCCCGGGTCAGGCGCTCAGCCAGGTCGCGATCGTGTTCCCGGCTGATGGCGCTGTAGTCCAGCAGCTGGAAGTAGGTGCCGGCGCTGGGGGTAAAGCTGAAGCGTGAATCCGCTACCGCGGCGCAAAAGCGGTCGCGTTTGGCCTGGTAGAAAGCGCCAAGGGTCGCTGCAAAGTCTGCATCCTGGGCCATGAAGTCTGCCAGCGCCAGCTGCACCGGCGTGACCGCCACGAAGGCCACGAACTGGTGCACCTTGCGCAACTCGGCGGTCAGCGCCGGCGGCGCCACGCAGTAGCCCGTCTTCCAGCCGGTGATATGAAAGGTCTTGCCAAAAGAAAAGGCGGCAAAGCTGCGTGCCCGCAGACCCGGGTACTGCAGGACCGAGCAGTGGCGCTCGCCGTCGAATACCAGGTGCTCATACACCTCGTCGCTCACCACCAGCAGGTCGTGGGTGTCCGCCAGGGCTTCCAGACGCTTCAGGTCGGCATCGCGCAGAATCGCCCCGCTGGGATTGTGGGGCGAGTTGATAATGATCAGCCGGGTGCGGTCGTTGATCGTGTCCTCAACCTGGTCCCAGTCAATGCCGAAGCCGGGCGGGGTGAGCGGGATATGCCGCGTGATGCCGCCGCTCAGGCTGATGGCGGGCTCGTAGCTGTCGTAGGCCGGGTCAAACACAATCGCCTCGTCCCCCGGCTGGATGCAGGCGGTAATGGCGCAGTAGATCGCTTCAGTGGCGCCGGGCACCACCGTAATTTCCGACTCCGGGCAGGCTTCCACATCGTAATAGCGCGATAGCTTGGCCGCGATCTGCTCCCGCAGGGGCAGGGCACCTGCCATAGGTGCGTACTGATTGTGGCCCGCCATGGCGTGGCGGCCCAAGGCCTCCCGCAGCGCCTCCGGCCCGTCGTAGTCGGGAAAACCCTGAGACAGGTTGAGCGCGCCGCACTCGTTGGCCAGCGCCGACATCACCGTGAAGATGGTCGTCCCGACATCTGGCAGCTTGCTGTTCATGGGTGCTTCAGCTTGATTCATGCTTCGGAGTATACGGGCCATGTAAATCCGGTATCTACCCGCTGACCTTACATACCACTTTTAGTCCGATGTCTGCTTCCGCCAGATTGCGGCTTAAAGGAACGAAAGCATGAGGGCCAGTTATACTCCGAACGCGGACGTTTGGTGAAGGTCTGCATGATGTCCGCTTTCACCTCTGAGCGGATAGAGGCAACGTGGGCTAGCGGATACGAAATTGGCGCGGTATGTTCCGTTATGCGCGATACGCTGTCTGTAAGGAATCGTTAGCCCCGACGGATGTTGAAACCGTAAATCTAACTAATGCGCCCTAGCAAGAAAGTTGTGCGGGTACATTAATACACTGTTAGGCAACTGGGGATTGATATGCCCGAGATAAAGGAGAGATTTAATCCAAGTGAGATAGAGGAACTCGACGAAATAATTCGCAGTTCCTATAATGACTTTGTCCGCCAAGAGCGGCGAAATCTCCTACTATGCTCTTCAGTTACGGTCATTGCTGCGTTTTCAGGCCTTAAATCGGAAAACTTCTCACTACTTGGATTTACTTTTACGAATTTGACGGAATCGGCTTTCTACTTGGTTCTTGCTGTATTGACTGCCTATTTTCTCGTCGCCTTCCTCATCTATTCGGAGCCACACTATCGAGATGCGAAGCGCGCTCGCAGGCGAATTGTTTCCGAATCTGGATCGATAGAATACTTCAGACCTTGGTATTCCATAGTACCTTCAAATATCGGCACTGACTCAAGATATTTCGTATGGTTATTCGTCCATTTTATTCTTCCGATATTGGCGGGAATAATCGCACTTACTACAGCGGTAACCAAAACTGTCTGACTAGTTCAGGCAGCGGGACGTCGCTTCGCTGCGCCCTTGCTGCGAGCGCTATGCATAAGACATGAAAAATTGTCCACACGAGAATGTTACTTGTTTAAATCAATACGATTTGATTCGTAAGTATCATTGTAAGAATTGCAATGAAGTTATGATGTGCTCTTGCGATAAGGAGCACGGCGAACGGTTCCTACCCCATCAGCTCAAAATGGGTTCCTGGGAAGGTTCCAGAGAGCGAGTTCCTGTCACACTTGGGTTTCAAGAAAACATATGTCCAGTTTGTAGAGGGTTGAAGGCAGTAGCTGCACCCAAAGCCCCGATGCATGGGGCTACTACGAAAATCGCAAGGTATTATTGGCGTGAGATATTCTTTGAAACGACTAGAAGATTTTATGACGCCCACCCCAATCTAGACCCTCTGGATCACAATTCTTCTGAATTTTGTTTCCCGGAAGAAAGGCGTGAAATTGAAAAGCAGGTTATTTCTGAAATAAAGAAGCAGCATGAAGATAGTCCAAAGTATGAGTACAGTGAAAGAACACAACAAGAGGTAATCGAAACGACAAACACGGAGGTTATCCTTGTTAACGCCGAGCATATTAATACAGGAAAAAGGAAGGTTGGTATCCGTAGTGGAGAGGATATTCTGACTGTAGAAGAATTTGCTGCTGCCTATTTCAATGAGCAAGGGTTCAGCGTCTTAGAAGTAGAAAGCGTACCATTTCATGTTTTGTTCGGTGTTTTCATGTACTTAGTTATTGAAGATCCTGACGACAGTAAAGGGAAGATTGTCCAGTTTGGTAGTAGGAACGACTTCGATACGAATACATGCCAGGAAGGTATGGTAACGACAATATTACCTGATGACTTTGGGGGTAGCCTGTACTATGAAAGACGGAAAGAATTCATAGATCGGCATATATCTGAGCTTCATGATTTGGATTGGCTGTTCGATTTTTGGTTGGGGTATAGCTATAACTTAAGGCAATATCTTTGGGCTCACAGAGAGAAGGATGTTTGTAGAGCTAAACAGGTAATTGCTGTCCTAGGCCTAGAAAACATTAGGAAAGTTCTCAATTATATGGTGCGCAACTACTGGAAAAATTACTGTGGCTGGCCGGACTTGCTAGTTTACGACGACGAAAGCTTCTTCTTTGTAGAGGTTAAGTCTAGCAACGATAAGCTAAGTGAAGATCAGAAAAACTGGTTAATGGGCAATATGCAATACATGGGTTTCAGGTCAAAAATATTCAAAGTCGGAAAGTTAAATGCATAACAGAGTTAGCCAGAGGAACCCAAAAGCCTTCGCTTCGCTCTGGTTTTTCGACCGCTGCTGGCGGCGTTATTGGACGCCCTTCAGTATGTCCGCTCCTAGGTCCGAGCAGAAGTAAAGCGGACCACCCGCGACAGGGCTGGGCGGTCAGAACGCGATCACCTAGACTTCAGTGTTCTCAGCCAACTCAAGCACTTAAGGGGTCAGATTGGACTTCCCCAAATAGATCGGACACGGTAATCAAGCGGCATTCATCGTCTCATAGGCCAGGGGTGCCTGGTAGCCCAGATACGAGTGCCGCCGCTGTCGGTTATAAAACAGCTCGATGTAGCGGAAGATGGCTTGCCGCGCCTCGTCCCGCGTCTTGAACATCTCATCTCCTGTCAGTTCATCCTTCAGCGTGTGGAAGAAGCTCTCCGCCACCGCGTTGTCATGGCACTCGCCCTTGCGGCTCATGCTCGAGACCATGCCGTAGCGGGCGAGATCTTCACGATACACCGCCGCTGTGTACTGGCTGCCCTGGTCGGAGTGCACGAGTGTGCCCCGCGGACGGTCTCGGTGCTGTACGGCCATGGTCAGGGCGTCTCGCACCAGGTCGGCCGTCAGACGATGACGCATCGACCAACCCACGATTGCCCGGGAGTACAGGTCCAGCACCACCGCCAGGTATAGCCAGCCCTGGCGAGTCTCGATGAAGGTGATATCCGATACCCACTTCTGATTGGGTGCACCCGCATGGAACTGCCGGTCCAGGTGGTTGGGCTCTGCCGGCTGCACCTCGCGGTGGCGACGGCAGCGGCGATGGCGGTTGGCGCGTTCCGCCCGGATGCCGTGCGCCCTCATCAGCCGCTCTACCCGGCCAGGGCTGGTGGTAAACCCTCGATGCAACAGCTCGACATGCATCCGCGGCGAGCCGTAGCTCCGGTAAACCTCACTGTGAATCTGCTGCATCTCCTCTACCAGCCTGGCATTGGCCCGGGCTCTGGGGCTGGGCGACCGCACTAGCCAGTCGTAATAGCCGCTGCGTGATACCTCCAGGGCAGAACACAGCCGTACCAGGGAGTGGTGCGGCCTCTGCTCCCGGATAAAGGCGTACTTCACTCCAGGTCGCGCGCGAAGTACGCCGCCGCCTTTTTTAGGATCTCGACCTCCTCCTGGAGGCGCGCGTTCTCGCGCTTGAGCCTGGCTAGCTCAGCGTCGGCCGGTGGCTTAGGGCCAGGCTTGTTGGAGAAGGCCTGATCACCCCTCAGCTGCAGCTCCTTCTGCCATTTGTAGAGCGAGTTGCGGCGCACACCGAGTTCTCGAGCGAGCTGTTCGGCAGACTTGTCGCCAGACTCGAGCAGTTTGACGGCCTCCGTCTTGAAGGCCTTGGTATAGGTTTTTCGTTTGGTCATCGGTCACTCCGTACGTAAGATTGTCTCTTAGTTGGAATGTCCGATCTATCGGGGGAACTCCAGATCCCTTTTGTTGCTTTTTTATTACCGGCATCGAACCTCAGCAACTTCTCGTGCCTTCGCGTCAGTCATGAAAACGATTGGCAAGTGGTCTGGCATGCCGCCCTCACGAGCACACGCATCATTTAGCAAGTTCTGATCAGTTCGTAATTCAATGTCGTAGTGAGCAATGGAATATGCTCCACCGCGATGCTTGAGATCGAGAAGACCTACGTAAGTGACGGTGCCAGGTATCACCTCGAACAGCAAAGCTTGTGACCTATCGAGATCCACGGTGCCAGTGCTGGAAACGTAGGTTGTATCGAAGTCAATGTGGGCTATCGAGTATTTGCCGGCCTTTAGCGGATGCAGCTTCAGGCCAGTAGGAAGGTGTACAAAGTCGGTACTGCCTCTTGTGCTGAGCGCCACATAGGTTGGCTGCTTCTGTTTTTCCGGCGTAACGATCGCATCAAATATGATAAAGGCATCATCAGAGACAGCACGGGCGGGAATCGCTAGCAAAGCCAGTATAGAAAGCAGCGTAGAACTTCTAACTAGAACTTCGGCTCTCACAAGAGAGTTAATCGAAGTGCGATACATATTGCCAAAGTCCTTGCGCCACAAATAAATGTGGATAAATGAAGAAATGCGATTTTGATATTGAGGTCAGAGTAACATTTGCTGGGCCACTTGCCTTGCAACCATACTCTGATCCCGTACCCAGATTCCCAGTTGCGTTTGGAGTGAGTTTACGGAGCGGCAGTAATTCTGACTCCAAACATCGTTTCTGAGTTACAACTTGCAACTGACGACAAGATTGCCCTTCTCTGGCACGACGTTAGTGGTGACGGTTGTACTACTAAAAGGGTCGGAGCTCTTATACAGATATCGCACGTTTCGCAGTTTGAGAGCTAAGAGTCGAACGCTACTGACCAGTTTTCGCTGACGCGGCTCTTGGCCGACGCTTTTTGCTCCTCTTGTAACGCTTTTGGTACTCACGCCGCTGCTTAGTCACTTCGTAAAGAACGATCCCTGAAGTGGTGCCGAGGTTCAGGCTCTCGATCATTCCAAACATGGGAATACTCACACACGCCTCCGAATGTTCTACTGCAAGATCGCTGATACCTCTCGATTCGTTTCCGAACCACACTGCCAACTTTGTGTGTTCCGTGTAGTCTGCCTCATGCAGTATCACATTCTTCTTGCCCTTTACATGGGGCGAAGTAACTACGGATACGAATCGATTCTTCTCAAGATGAGCTATGCAATCTTCGGTGCTATCGAACCGTTTCACGAAGCTCCACTTCACCGCTGAGACCGAAGTCTTGCTGAGAGATTTCCTCTCACGCATATCTTGCCAGTCGTCTGGAAGCGCCTTCCTGGGATCGACGATATAGGTTTTCTCTACTCCAAGCGCATCTACGTTTCTGATGACGGTGCCAATGTTCCTGATGTCAGAGGGGTTTTCAATTACCGCGATCAAATTTTTGCAGCGGTAATCTTTAATCTCATCAGCGCGCAATCTGGCCGCAGATTTCGTTTTCGTAGCCCCGGGTTTTCCAGCCATCTGATGTTCAATCCGCTATTCGGTTTTGAGTCAAAGGCGTCCACTGCCTCGCTCTGCCCAAACACTTTCGCTGTCGAAGCAAAGCTTAGAATATTGGGTTCAGAGTAACATTTGCGAGGGCTTCAGGCGCCGAATGCGATGCTTGGCGGGATCATTGGGAAAGCAGTATCGGTGGGGCGCACAGAGCCGAGTGCTGAGCAGTGACCCACTCAGCACGCGGTTTATGCTGTGTTGGTGAACTAGTTTAAGACGATGCCGTAGACACCCGCTGGCCCGCTGGAACAGGCGAGTCCTCTGCTGTACCAGTCGGGGTCAGAGGCGTTGTCGTTGTGCCTCGAATCGTCGTTAACGCAATCCCATCCATCCTGATCCAGGACGATCCATTCCTCCCACTGCCCGCTCGCGTTTCTAATTTTTGGCTTCAAATAGGCGAACGTAGACTGAGTCGTCCAGCAGCCGCCCTCATATTGGGAGGAAACAAGCAGACTCGACAAGTTTGACGTAAACACTGCCGCATACAGGGGGAAGCTTGAGCCCGGATTGACGGGCGTGCTGCCAGTGAGAAACACATCGCTAGCGGGCAGCTCGGCCTCGCTACTATAGTACGGAAGAAGCGAGGAGGTGGGCGGGACAGGGAGCAACTGTGCTGCCGCGCAGTTCAGTTTAACTTCCTGGTTAGGGGTTGGAGTGAGTATGGTGAATTCTTGATTGACGGGAATTGTGCTACCGGCAATGGGCAAAAGGCAGCCCGAGAGCCCTAGTAACAGGCATACGGCAAACAAGTATCTAAGTGCGTAATCCATAACGGTACCTTCCTTCTTTACAGCTATACAGATGAGGAAATTCTCCTAGAGGCGCCGAGGCGCCCCAGTAAAAAGACTAGTCGAATCTGGTAGACCACTTAGTCTTTTTTGTTCGGAGAGTAAGTCCGGGTTATGCCATGGATGTTGATAACAGCTCACTCAAATGCTGGCTTTGGCCCCAGGCTCCAATCACCAGAAGCCGCCTGACGAAATGAGCCCTGCAGAAGTTATGAATGTGATGCCGTGGTGATGTTCAAGTCATTGGGCCGTCGAGTTCGTCGGCGCGCCGATACGCGTTGCGGTTAGTAACGCGACGCGCGTACGC
Organism: Halieaceae bacterium; assembly: GCA_028277365.1. Lineage (GTDB taxonomy): Bacteria > Pseudomonadota > Gammaproteobacteria > Pseudomonadales > Halieaceae > JANQIO01. Next base: position 20,548 of record JANQGK010000040.1, read on the forward strand.
CTCGAAAGCGTCGCGCTTCTCGATCACGCCGGATAGCAGACCCCAACTGACCTGGGAGCCGACGTAAACGTCTGCCGCACTGAAGGTTTCGCCCGTGATATACGGGCTGCCGGATACTGCTGATTCAAGCGCATCGAGAGTGTCAGAAAGGGTGCCGTAACCCGCTGTCACTTCGCGTCCTTCGGGCACGGCAAAGCCCAGTGAGGCGTTGATGACGGCGGACTCCAGTGGTCCGGCCGCGAAGAAGAGCCATCGGTAATACTCAGCTCGATCCGCTACCGATGGTGCGAGCTTTGCGTCTGGAAAAGCATCCGCTAAGTAGGCACAAATTGCCGCACATTCGGTCACCACCTTGTTACCGTGTTGAATCGCGGGCACTTTACCCATTGGATTAATGGCAAGGTACGCCGGATCCTTCATGGTGGTGCCGTACTCCAGTATTTCCGTCTGGTACGGTACGCCGACTTCTTCAAGCATCCAGCGCGCAACGCGCCCGCGGGATTTTGGGTTGGTGTAGAACACGAGTTCATCACTCATAGCGCTAACTCTCCCGGCCAGCTAGCTGGCGGTCATTTTGAAGAGAAATCGTAACACGTGCTGAATTTGTGAGCTCACCGGTCTTAGCCTGACTGCTAAGAGTCGAGGGCTCTGACCCCATTTATTCGAGTAGCTTTTTTGGGGCTGCCGCTCATAGCGCTGCTCCGGTTGGGAGTTCCAGGTTAGCGGCTCCCGTCACTTTCTCCTTCTTCGCGTCGCTGGGCGTCTGCACCAGTACCAACTTTGCGGCGTGTCCCACCATCGCGCTCTCGCCTGCTCTCCTGCTGCCTCAGGCGGTACTCTTCCATTTGTCGCCGGACTTTTTGTTCGTACTCCGGCGAGCCGGGCTGAAGCTCGGGTTGCAGAGGTTCAGGTTCCGGCGGCGCCGGTGGCCTCACCGGCACACTGTCCGCCGGATTGGTTGGCGGAATAATCACGGGCCGCGCGCCCTGGGAAGGTATGTCGCTGTATGACGGAACGCCTTCCTGGTCCTTCTTTTCATAGACCATGATTTCGTCCCGAAACTGGGCCGCAGCCTGACCTGCGACGGCCAGTAGAACGATCGAGATAATGAGTGTTGTCAGCTGCCGCATGCTCCCTCCCCGGAGGATACCCCTGGTGCCGGCTTCATACCGTGGCGCGCCCCTCTGAATCGATACAGCCTAATTTACCGGCTAACCTGCTGGATGTCAGGCGAGATCAGGCTCCCCGCAATGTCGCAGGATGAAGGCGCGGCAGTGAGCTCTCAGCTCAAGCGCGATCTGCCAATCATCTTCGCCCGCTTCCGGCTGCACATCCTGGCAATGAACGGGTTGACCAATTTCGATGTGGATCGACCCCCGCCGCGGAAACGAGCTTTCGGGCCGCAATATGGACCTGGTACCGCGGATAGCAACGGGTACAACGGGTGCACCGGCTTGCGCCGCGACCGTGAAAGCGCCCAGGTGAAAGGACGTCAGGCCAGGAATGCGGGTAAACGTGCCCTCCGGGAAAAACATCAGCGCATTGCCCTGCTGCAGCACGTTCGACAAGTGGTGGCTGTCACTGACGCTCTTGCTGATATCGGAGCGCTCAACAAACTCCGTATTGATGGCCTGCAATGGCCTGCGCATGAGGAAGTTCTTCGCCAGTTCCGACTTCGCAACGAAACGAAACATCCTCGGCAGCCTGGCGACCAGTGCGAAGCTATCGATATAGCTGGCGTGATTGGCAACCAGCACGTAGGTGCTGCCCTGGGCTGGGAGATTGTCGAGACCGCTGACACTCACCGGCGTTGCAGTGAGCCTCATCAGGAGTCGGGCGCAGCCGCGTGCCAGGGACCAGCGCCAGGCAAGCTTCGGCGTAATCATGACAGAGAACCAGGCTGCCGCCGCAACCAGCGCGAACGTAAATCCGCAATAGACGGCGTAGGCGGTCGCCGCCAGGGAATCGGTACCGCGCCGCAATTGCGGGCGCACGCCACTGAAGGCCAGCCTGACCAGCTGCCAGGGCAAGCTGCGCTGGCGCCGGCCAATTTCCCCTTTTTCGAACAGCTCGCGGCTGGCCGCGCGGCGAATCTTGCCGCTCGAGGTTTTCAGTACGGTACCGGGCGGCGCCAGAATCACCTCATCCGGCGGCGCGCCTGCGAGGTCGGTGGCCAGCGCATTGATCTCGGCACGCAGGCGTTCCCGCTCGGCGTGGTCGGTGTTGTGAGTTTCCGCCAACACGATGAGCCGTTCCGTCGCCGCAGCGGTGTCGGCACTGCCAAAGGCGGCGACGCGACCTGTGCGAATGCCCGGCACATTGCCGACGGCCTCTTCCAGCTCATGGGGATAGATGTTGCGTCCCGCCCGTATGATGACGTCCTTGATCCGCCCCGTGATAAAGATCTCGCCCCTGGAGACGTAGGCCAGGTCACCGGAATCGAGCCAGTCCTGGTGGAACAGTTTTCGGGTATTGTCGACATCGCGGTAATAGCCGCTGGTGGTCGAGGGACCACGAAATTGCAGTCGACCTTCCCGGCGTTCGGGCAGCTCGCGCCCCGCCGGATCGACAATGCGGACCTGGTGATCGGGCAGGGGAGAACCGCTGGAAACGAAGTGCAGGGGGTTTTGCCCCGCGTCCGGCTCGGTTTTCGCAAGCCCGGAATTCATAAACGTCGCGCGCTCAATCTGGTCGATCAACGGGCCCCGGTTCAGCGGGGGAAACACCAGCCCCACGGAAGATTCGGCAAGCCCATACACCGGCATCATGGCCTGGGCGCTGAAGCCATAGTGGGCGAAACGGTCTGTGAACTGCTGCAGGGTTTCCGGGCTGACCGCCTCGGCCCCGTTAAAGGCGGCGCGCCAGCTACTCAGGTCCAGCCCCTCAATATCCTCGTCCCCAAGGCGTTTCAAGCAGTATTCGTAACCGAAGTTGGGGGATGCAGACAGGGTGCCCCGGTATTGGTGGATGGTCCACAACCAGCGCTCCGGCCGGGCGAGGAAACTCAGGGGCGACATCACTATCAGCAACATGGCGTAGTAGAGGCTCCCCAGCCAGGCGCCGATGAGACCCATGTCGTGATACAGCGGCAACCAGCTCACGAAAACATCCTGGGACGTTGCCTCGATGGTTCTCCCCATGGCGCGGATGTTGGCCAGTAGGTTTGCATGGGTCAACACCACGCCTTTGGGATTGCCGGTACTGCCCGAGGTGTACTGGATGAAAGCGATATCGCTACTTTTCAGTACCGGGTTTTTCGCCAACGCGTTGGCCGTGGTCAGCTCGGATACCGTCACGATGTGCTTCAGACAGGGTACGTGAGATCGCAGCAGGCGCGCCACATTGGTCGCTTCGGGAACGGTGATGAGTGTGACCGCGCGGCAGTTGGCCAGGATGCGCGCATGCCGCAGCATATGGTCCTCGAGTTGTGAGGGTCTGGCCGGTGGGTACACGGGGACCGGGATGCCGCCAGCTATCAAAATGCCGAAAAAGCTGTAGAAGTAGTCTGCCTCGCTGGGCAACATGACGGCGACCGGTTCGGCAGGTTGCAGCCCCGCCTGTTGCAGGCCGGCGGCGACTTTCAGTGCGCCAGCTTTCAGCTGCCGATAGGTGAGGCGTTCCCCCTCGCCCTCCTCCATGCGGAGCTGGATATGGGGTCGCTCGGGATGTTGTTCGACATGCCAGTCAAGCACGTCCAGAAGCGTTGCGGCCTCATCCGGTGCGGCTCCCGCCCGCTCGAGGGCCACCTCCCTGGTGTCGGTGTCCCGCACGGTGACGCTTGCGGCGGCCGCCCCCTGGATAGCACGTAACAGGTCGCGGGCTGTTTCGGTTTCGGCAAAACTGCGCTCGGGTAGCGCGATTTCGAAATGGCACTCAACGCGGCTGATCAGTTCGACGCGGGTGAGGCTGTCGAGGCCGAGGTCTCTCTCAAAGTGGCTGTCCAGCTCGATGGTGCCGGTTGAGGATCGCTGTGGGTGCACTTCCGCCACTAACGTTTGAATCAACGATAGCAGGCCTTCAGCAGTCTGGTCCGGGGAGGGCCCTGGGTGGTTCATGCGCCATTACCCGATGCCTGGTTTGTCGGCTGAGCCTGGATGATTGGCGGCGACAAACAAGTAAACCTGGTAACAATAATAGACCAACTCCCGGACTAGTAGCCCGGGCACATGTCAGACAAAGACCCGTAATCCAGGCGAGTAAGTCCGCGGAGCTATACTTTTCGGAAATCGGGGTCAGAGCGACATTTCTCTGAAATGCAGTATGGTGAGCGTTTCAGGCTGTATGGAAAGTCTTGCTCTGACCCCATTTATTGGAATGTCCGGCAAGTTTTTTCCGCTCGCCGGTGGCTTGTCGGCTAGCACTGGAGAAAGGTTCTGGACCCATCTTTGCTTTTTTATTCCCCATCAGGAATATGCGTTGGGGCTTAGCGACCTGAGACTTCTTTCCTTTCCTGGCTGTTGGCGTCTACCAGTCTCTCAAGGTACTTCCGGCTCAGGTGTCTTGCGGAAGACACCTGGGACCCGTCATCGAGAACCTTCCTCAGTGAAGAGCCATCCTTGTTCACGGTGTAGACGTCATAAAAGCGATCGCCGTTGTCGGAGACGAAATAGAGCCTCGTTCCGTCGCCCGACCAGGCTGGGTCCCAATCCTCTACCTCATTAAAGGTGATCCGCCGTTGATTGGTTCCGTCAGCGTTCATCGTGTAGAGCTCCTGATTGCCATCCCTGTTTGACAGGAATGCGATCTGGCTGCCGTCAGGAGACATTTTTGGAGACCGGGCGTTAGCATCATTTTTGGTGAGTTGCAGGAGATTGCCACCATCGATGTCCGCTAGGAAGATCTGACTGGGCCCGGTTTTCGACTGAAACAGTATTCTGCCGTCTGGGGTAAAGGATGCGGCGCGGCCTTCCAGTGCCTCCACCTGCCGCTGCTCACTACCGTCTGCGTTCATGAGCCAGATCTCTTCACGCCATTCGCCATTGGCGTCCTCGTACTCCCGGGAAAACATGATGGTCTTTCCATCGGCAGACCAGGACGGCGCGCTATCCCACACCAGTTTTTTATGAGTCAGCCGCTGCATATCGGTGCCATCGACGTTGACTCGGTGGATAGACCACGTCTTGTAGTTATCGTACTTGCCATAGAAGGCGATCTGTTTTCCGTCAGGTGATGCTGCCGGATAGCCGTCACTGGGTGTAGCATCCATGACCTTCAGGCTGTAGGTTCCCTCCTCGTCACTGATATACAAGGATCTGCCGTTCGTCTCCCTTGCTGAATAAACAAGGAAGTGAGAAGACGACGTGGCTTCCTGGCTGAGCTGGCAGCCAGAAATCAGCAGCATGAGGGCGAGTGGTGCCAGTAGCACCCTGGACTGGCTGAAATATCTGTTCCTCATAGCGTGCTGGCTCCCCGGAGAAAAAGTAGCAGCGCGGCGCCTGGTCGAGCTTATCTCAAGAACGCATGCGTGGCGCCGCACCGAAGGATCAAACAATGGCGGCGCAATAAGTATCTGATTGCGGACCCGGTGACCAGCGAATTGCGGTGAGCGGTGCCGTCGGTGCGTTCAGTCCCACCAGAGTGTGATGGTTTTGGAATTTGGGGTCGGAGTAACATTTTCGGGCCGTGATGAAGCGTGACTGTCGGCCGGCGAGGTCAAGAAGCCTTACTCTGACTCCGATTATCGGGGAATTCAGTAAACTGCCCCAGGAATCCCCGGGTAAAGAAGCCCAGTAACCCCGGGCTCCGCCTACTCCAGCGTGACCCAGTCCGCCGGGATATGCTCCTCCACCAGTTCAGCGATGCTCACGGTGGTGATGTTGTTCTCACGGGCCACTTCGTTTGCAAACAGCGAATGCGTGCTGCTTCGGGCGATGATCATGGCGCGCGGCGCCTTCTTGCGTAGCCATAGTGCAGTGCGCATATTCTCCTCTTCGGAACCCGTACCGAGCACAATCACCGTGTCGTCACTGTCCACGGTGATCGTGTCCCAGACTCGCCGCCAGACATCCGGGTGCGAAATATCTCCCTCCAACAATTCCCTCCGGTAATCTCCGGAGAAGTACATCTGCTCGTCAGCCACCATCACGCGCCGTTCGACATCGGTGTCGATGATAACCATGGAACGCATCTCATCCAGTGCCAGTGTTTGTAACTGTTCGACAATCGTCTGCCCGAACCGGCCAAAGCCCGCAAGGATGACCGCATCCTTGCGCTTGGTTTCCATGAAGTGCTGCACCAGGTGGCTGCGCACCAGACCGGAAGCCGCCAGGTGGTAGCTGTTGAACGTCTGGCATTCTCGGGCGACGCGGGTATCCGCCATGGCGCGCATGAACCGCAAGCGCCCGCAGTGAATGATGAGTCGTCTACCGATGTCCGGTACCAGTTCCAGGATATGGGTGGCCGCCTCGTAGCTGCGCAGGCTGTTCTCTCCCAGCAGCAGTATGCGCCTCGCGAGATGGGGGCGCAGCTGCTCCAGGAAATAACGATGGGTGATGTCACCGATCACCACAGGTGCATTGAAGGATTCGCGAATCTCTCCAGCGGTGCTCTGGTCGCAGTTCCTGCACGCGACGACCACCTGCACCCTTGGATCTTTCTTGCGCAGCCTGCGCAGGTAGGTAAGGCTGAGCTCGGAGGAGCTCACCACGATGACGTGGTCTTTCAGCCGCCGCAGCTGCCAGCTTTGCGGGGCAAAGCTGTGGAGAATTGCCTGTATCAGGGTCCAGGCGGCCAGTACCGGCGCGCCGAAGTATGACAACCAGACCAGGCTTCGCGCCCAAAGGGGGCCGCCCACCGGGGTGCCCAGATCCACGCCGCCAACCACGAACAGGCTGAGACTGTAGTAAGCGAGCATCAGCGGCCCTCCGGACGCCACCTCGGGGCGTTCGCTCACACCCACCCCTGCCATGAAGCCGGTAAAGGCGCTGCAGAAAAAGAAAATGGCCCCGATCGATCGCCAGCTGTGTCGCCAGAAAATATTCTTGTTCAGGGGAACTCCTGTTCTGCCGGGGCGAAGTGATCGGTAAGGGTGTCGAATATGCGGGTTCGTGGCTTACCGCTGGGTGTGTCGAAATCCGGAGACAGTTTACCTAATTCATGTACTGCAGGAACGCCGAATCATCGTCTAAATAGTTGAGTAGACTGTCCCCGGGATACCCATCGATAAAACGAGAGCTGATGTGTCACAGGGGTCTTGAGATCCTACTGGAGTGGCTGGATCCCGCCTTCGCAGGGATAACGAGGGCGAGTCGAAGCCGAACGCTAAAGTTGCGTTTCTAGCGGTAACTCGGTGCTGTTTTTGATTTCCGTCACCGCCATATGCGAGTGCAGCTCGCGGATCGACTCGTTGGTGGTCAGGGTGTTGCGCACGAAATCCTCGTAGTGGGCAATGTCGCGGGCGACCACCTTGAGCATGTAGTCCCAGATGCCGGCCATGGTGTAGCACTCCATCACTTCGGGGAAGCGCACGATCTCGCGCTCGAAGGCCTCCAGGTTCTGGCGGCCGTTGGCGGTAAGGCTGACGGTGGCGAACACCACCACGTCCATGCCCAGGGCGCGCCGGTCCAGCAGGGCGACCCGCTTCTTGATCAGGCCCGCTTGCTCGATACGGTTGATGCGCCGCCAGCAGGGCGATTGGGATAGGTTGAGGCGCTCGGCGATGGCGCCGGTGCTGAGGCTGGCGTCCTGCTGCAGCATCTGCAGGATGTCGACATCGGTGCTCTGAAGGTCCATGAGAATAACTTATCCTGTTTTTTGGATTAATGAGGAAAAATTATACCCGCCAGGGCGGAAGTATCGGAAAGTTGAAATAACTATGCCGTCGGTTTTGAGTATTATTACCAATCTGTATTGGTGGGAATAAACCGAGGCACGCCCCATGGCAGCACAGACTCCCGTCCTGAAGCAGGTATCCCTGGACGACAAGTACGCGCTTGATACCACGCGCGCCTACATGACTGGCATCGAGGCCCTGGTGCGGCTGCCGATGTTGCAGCACCAGCGCGACCTGAGCCGGGGGCTCAACACCGCTGCCTTTATCTCCGGCTACCGCGGCTCACCGGTGGGTGGTGTCGACCAGGCCATGTGGAAAGCGAAGTCCTACCTCGCGCAGCACAACATCCATTTCCACCCGGGTGTTAACGAGGACCTGGCGGCGACCTCCGTCTGGGGCAGCCAGCAGACTAATATCTTTGAGGGCGCCAAGTACGACGGCGTCTTCTCCATGTGGTACGGCAAGGGTCCGGGCGTCGACCGCAGCATGGACGTGATCAAGCATGCCAACGCCTTCGGCACCTCGCGCTACGGTGGCGTGCTGGCGGTGGCCGGCGACGATCACGCCTGCAAGTCCTCCACCCTGCCGCACCAGTCGGAGCACATGTTTATCGGTGCTTCTATCCCGGTGCTGAATCCCGCCAATGTGCAGGAGGTGCTGGACCTCGGCATCTACGGTTGGGAGCTGTCGCGCTACTCCGGCTGTTGGGTCGGCTTCAAGGCCATCACCGAAAACATGGACTCCGCCATCTCGGCAGACGTCGACCCGGCGCGGATCAACATTGTCATCCCGGAAGACTTCGAGCTGCCGCCGGACGGTGTACACGCGCGCTGGCCCGACAAGCCCCTGGAGCAGGAGCTGCGCCTTAACAAGTACAAGATTTATGCGGCCCGCGCTTTTGCCCGCGCCAACCACCTCAACCGCATTGTTATCGACAGCCCCAATCCGCGGTTCGGCATCATCACCACCGGCAAGGCCTATCTGGACGTCATGCAGGCGTTGGAAGACCTGCACATCGATGAGAACCTGGCGGCCCAAATCGGCCTGCGGGTCTACAAGGTGGGCATGAGCTGGCCGCTGGAGCCGCTGACTACGCATGAGTTCGCCGAAGGCCTCGAGGAAATCCTGGTGGTGGAAGAGAAGCGCTCCATCATCGAAGACCAGCTCACCGGCCAGCTCTACAACTACCCCACCGCCAAGCGCCCGCGAGTAATCGGTGAATTCGACGAGGAGGGCCGCGACCTGCTGCCCAACCTGGGCGAATTGACGCCGGCCATGGTGGCCCGTGCCATCGCCGGGCGCATCCAGCGCTTTTACGAATCCGACGACATCAAAGCGCGTCTGGAATTCCTGGCCCGCAAGGAGCAGTCACTGGCCAAGTCCCGCGCCATCGCCGAGCGCGTGCCGCATTTTTGTTCTGGCTGCCCGCACAATACGTCTACCAAAGTACCGGAAGGCAGCCGCGCCATGGGCGGCATCGGCTGTCACTACATGGCCACCTGGATGCCGGACCGCAAGACCGAGACTTTCTCGCAGATGGGCGGCGAAGGCGCGGCGTGGATCGGCATGGCGCCGTTTACCGAAACCAAGCACGTGTTCCAGAACCTCGGCGACGGCACCTACTTCCACTCCGGCATCCTGGCGATTCGCGCGGCCCAGGCTGCGAAGGTCAACATCACCTACAAGATTCTCTACAACGACGCGGTGGCCATGACCGGCGGCCAGCCCATCGATGGCCAGCTCAGCGTTGATGACGTCGTGCACCAGCTCCGCGGCGAGGGTATTGCCCGCATCGCCCTGGTGAGTGACGAGCCCGGCGCTTGGCAGGGCCGCTTCAATGCCATCCCCGGCTACAGTCTGCACCACCGCGATGAGATGGACGCACTGATGCGCGAGCTGCGCGAGTTCGAAGGCGTGTCCGTTATCGTCTACGTGCAGACCTGCGCCGCCGAGAAGCGCCGCCGCCGCAAAAAAGGCCTGCTGGAAGATCCCGCCAAGCGCGCGGTGATCAACGACGCGGTTTGTGAGGGTTGCGGCGACTGCAGCAAAGCTTCCAACTGCCTGTCCGTGATCCCCAAGGAAACCGAACTGGGCCGCAAGCGCCAGATCGACCAGAGCGCCTGCAATAAAGACTTCAGTTGCGTGAAGGGCTTCTGCCCGAGCTTTGTTACCGTACACGGTGGTGAGCTGGTCAAGAAGCGCGGCGGCAACGGCGGCGACGGTACCGTGTTCGACCCGCTGCCCGAGCCTGCGCTGCCGGCCCTGGATGAGCCCTGGAGCGCTGTGGTCACCGGCGTCGGTGGCACCGGTGTGCTCACCGTAACCGCGCTGGTGGCCATGGCCGCCCACGTCGAGGGCAAGGGTTGCGCCACCCTCAATCAGACCGGTCTGGCACAGAAGTTCGGCGCCGTGGTCAGTCACGTGCGCGTGGCGCGAAACCAGGAAGACATCAAGGCGGTGCGCATTCCCGCTGGTGAGGCCAACCTGCTGGTGGGCTGCGACCTGGCAGTGGCGGCCTCTAATGAAAGCCTGGCCAAGGTAGACATCGAGCGTTCCAGCGCCGTGGTCAACAATGCCGAAGTGCCCACCGCGGCCTTCGTGCTGGATCCAGATGCCAAATTCCACACCGGCGCCATGGAGCAGACCATCCGCGAGGAAGTGGGTGAGGACAAGTGCTTCTTTATCGATTCCACCGCTGTCGCCACTGAACTGCTGGGCGATTCCATTGCCAGCAACCTGTTCCTGCTGGGCTTTGCCTACCAGCGCGGCCTGGTGCCGGTGAGCTGGCAGGCGCTGGAGCGGGCCATCGAGCTCAACGGTGTGGCCATCGACTTCAACAAGCAGGCTTTCCTGTGGGGCCGGCGCGCCGCGCACCAGCCGGAGCGCGTCATGGCGCTGGTGGAGCAGGCGCTCAAGAAGCCGAAGGTCATGAGCCTGGAAGAGCTGATCAGCGACCGCAGCGACCGCCTGGTGGCCTTCCAGGACGCCAAGTACGCCCAGCGCTTCAACGCTACCGTCAATCGGGTGCGCGAGCAGGACATCGATGAATCCAAGCAGCTAACCCGGGCGGTGGCCAAGAGCCTGCACAAGCTGATGGCCTACAAGGACGAGTACGAAGTGGCCCGCCTGTACAGCAACGGCGATTTCATCAACAAGCTTAATAGCCAGTTCAGCGGCGACTTCAAGCTGAAGTTCCACCTGGCGCCGCCGCTGCTGTCGAAGAAGGACCCGGCGACCGGTCGCCTGATCAAGCGCGAATTCCCGGGCTGGACCCTGCACCTGTTCGGAGTGTTGGCGAAGTTCAAGTTCCTGCGCGGCACGCCGCTGGACGTGTTTGGTATGACCGCCGAGCGGCGCCAGGAGCGTCAGGACATCGCTGACTTCGAGGCCCATCTCGACGACATTCTCGGCGGCCTCAACAGTGGCAATTACGCGCTGGCGGTGCAGCTCGCCGAGCTGCCGCTGCAGCTACGCGGCTTCGGCCACGTCAAGGACCAGAACCGCGACAAGCTGGCACTACAGCGCCAGCAGCTCATAGAGCAGTATCGCGGTGAGAACGTCGTTAAATTTGTTGAAAAGGTCGCCTGAGGCAGGAACCGGACTATGAGCGTATTCAGTAACCCGGCATTTGATCATCACGAGAAAGTCGCGTTCGGCGCCGACAAGGCCAGCGGCCTGCGCGCCATAATTGCAGTGCACGATACGCGGCTTGGCCCCGGCGTCGGCGGCTGCCGCATGTATCCCTATGTCAGTGATGACGAGGCGCTGTACGACGTGCTGCGACTGTCTCGCGGCATGACTTACAAGTCGGCGCTGGCGGGCCTGCCTTTTGGCGGCGGCAAGTCGGTGATCATCGGTAATCCCCACAGCGACAAGACGCCGGCCCTGCTGCATGCCATGGGTGAGTTTATCGACAGCTTCGGTGGACTGTATGTGGCGGCTGAAGATTCCGGCACCGGCGTGGCGGATGTGCGCACCATGGGTGAACGCACAGCCCACGTCAGCGGTCTGCAGGAGGGGGCGGAGCATGGCGGAGACCCGTCGCCCACCACGGCTTACGGGGTCTACCTCGGCATCCGCACCGCGGTGCAGTACCGCCTGGGCGCAGACTCCATGCGCGGCCTGCGCGTGGCCATCCAGGGCCTGGGCAATGTTGGCTATCACCTCGCCGGCCGCCTGGTGGCTGACGGCGCCGTTGTCTACGGTGCCGACGTCAACGCCGCCAACCTCGAGCGCGCCCGCGAGCATCACGGTGTGCAGGTCGTGTCGACCGAAGACATCCTCACGCTGGAGGCCGACGTGTTCGCGCCCTGCGCCATGGGCGCCGTGCTCAACCGCGAGACCATCAACGGCCTGCGGGTCGGTATCGTGGCCGGCGCCGCTAACAACCAGCTGGCAGACGAAGAGCAGGCCGATCACCTGTGGGATCGGGGGATTCTTTACTGCCCGGATTTCCTGATCAACGCCGGCGGCATTATCGATGTGTTCCACCAGCGCAGCGGCAGTGATTCAGCCGTGATGCGGGAGCACGTGGAGCGTATTGAAAGCAACCTGCAGGAAATCCTGTTCCGCTCCGACCGAGCCGGTCGTTCACCGCACCTGGTGGCGGAAGATCTGGCAGAGGAGTACCTGGCGGCTGCTGACAGCGTCGAGCCTTCGCGTATCGCGGCTTTCTGAAGCCGCCAGCTCCTTCAGGACAGCAGCCAGCCCCTGGCTTCATCGAGTTCGCGGAACACCGCGAACTCGGTTTGATCGCTCTCCCGGAACACCTTGAAGATGCGGCTGATGCCGTAAGTAATATTGCCCGGTGCCACCACCGCGATCTTGCGGGGCTGGTTGGCGTAGCTGCGGGCAAGGGCTGCGCCGTCACGCACCGCGGCGGTGCTCAACAGGACCTCTGCCTGCTCCATGACGTACAGGCGTAGCTCTGAGTCCTCCATCCCGCCCAATTCTTCCATGACCGCGACCATATCCTCGCGCTCCGGACTCTGCAGAAATTCAATGCGCACGATATCGCCTTCGCGGCTGATCGTGTAAACAGGACCGCTTGCCATCAGTCGGTGGTGACGTACTTGAGAATGTCGACTACGGCGTCGCTGGCTTCGTGATTGGTCACCGCCGAGGTAAAACTGACCGGCAGATCGGCTGCGCGTGCGCCCTGCTCGATCTGTTCCCGCCAGTCAGTGTGAATCTCCCCGGAAAGGTAGATAGTCCAGTGCACGTGCCCCTCCGTTTTTCTTGTTGTATTGAGTATAGGGAAAACTTACCCACTTGGGGGATTGTAAACTTCAGAAAAACGCAAAAACGAAAGTTTTATGCGTCGCTATGCCGGAAGCGTTGCGTTCTCGGTGCCCTCTCCGGGGGTGATGAAGAGCAGCTGAGCCGCGTCGGCAATTCTCGCTGTGTGCCACGTGCCGCTGGGAACGCATAGGTACTCTCCGGCCCTGGTCAGTGCGACCACCTCGTCGCCGTCCTCGCCCCGCAACACCAGCTCTGCAGTGCCAGACAGCAGTACTACCATCTCGTCACCAGCCGGGTGCTTTTCCCAGGTGGGCCAGTCGCGGTCGAAGTGATAGGCCGACACCAGCACGTGGCCGCCAAATCCGTCGTAGTCGCGCTCCAGGGCCTCGTAGAAATCTGTCGTAAGCTCCCGGCCTTCCAGCGCCATGGCGGGGGTGAGTACTGCGAATTGCTCGAACAGGTTGGGCATGGTGGTCTCCTCGCTGCCGGCTTGCTGTCACCGACAGCTGTCGTCGATGGTTGTCGCCGATGATTGTCGTCGAGGGCTGTCGCCGATGCCGCGAGTCTCACTCACCTGTTGGGGTGCTGCAAGAGGGCTAGGCGATTTCCCCCGGCGCTAAACCTAAGTATTTGCGAAGCTGGTACACGCCGAGGTAGAACGGCCCGGTGTCCAGCACGGCCACGCAAAACTTGAAGATGTAGTTTGAGAACATCAGCGTCAGCAGCGTCTCGGTGCTCATCTCTCCGGCCAGGTACACAGCGCCAAAGGTCACCAGCACCACCATGAAAGAGTCCACCAACTGGCTGATCATGGTGCTGAAGTTGTTACGCACCCACAGGTACTTGCCGCGGGTCACACGCTTCCAGAAGTGGAATAGCTGCACGTCACAGTACTGAGCGGCAATGTAGGCCATCATTGAGGCAAATACCGCACCTGAGGTGGTGGCGTAGATGAGTTGATACAACTCTACCTGTTGTTCGACCACGGTGCCGTCAGGCAGGCCAACCGGCGCGGCAAGCTGCATCATCTGCCAGGGCGGCAGCGACTCCGGCCCCACCGGCGGCACCAGGTTACCGATGTATATGAAGGCGAGAATGAAAAAGTTAAGGCCCAGCCCCAGGGTGACCATAAAGTTGGCGCGGCGTTTGCCGTAAAGCTCGCAGATCAGGTCGGTACACAGGAAGGTGATGGGGTAGGGCAGTACGCCCACCGCAAGCTGCATCGGGCCGAGCTGGATGAAGCGCGTGATGCCGAGAATGTTGAGCATGGTCATCGCGCAAATGAAAACCCCGGCCAGCATCAGAAACACTCGCTCCCGGCGTTCAGCCAGCAGCGCGGGGTCGATCACTGGCGTGCTGGTATTCTCTAGGGTCGCCATGCTCAGCTCTCCCGCTGGCCCAGGTTGGCGTGCAGCATGGCGCCGTTAATCACCGGGTTGTGGTGAGCCCACTCAATAAGGCTGGCGATCTCGTCCGGGTCGATCAGCCGATTGAAGCTGTTGAGACTGGCAATGCTGTCGATCACGGTCTGGTCGTTGCCCAGATGGGTGCGCAGCATCTCGGTGTCGGTAAAGCCGGGGCAGATGCAGGCAGTGTGCACGCCACTGCCCATCAGGTCCTGGCAGGTCGCTTTCATCATGCCGGCCACCGCGTGCTTGGAAATCACGTAGCTGAAGGATCCGGCGACGGCTTTCTCCGACAGGGTGGAGCCTACGTAGAGCACGCTGGAACCCGCCGGCAGCAGTGGCAGTAGCGAGCGGTTCAAAGTGTTGGCCGCGATTACATTGGTTTGCAGCGCCGACTGCAGGTGCTCGTCCGGGCAGTCCGTTGCGCTGTCTTTCAACATCTGGCAGGCGTTGTGTACCAGTGCCACCCGGGTGGACTGTTCTACAACCGGTACCAGCCTGGCGATCGCCGCCTCGATAGCGGCATTGTCACTGAGGTCGCAACCAATATTCTCGACGCCCTCCACCGGGCACTGGCGGCGCGACAGGTTGTAAACGTTGAATCCGCCAGCGGTAAAGCGAGCTGCTGCGGCGGCGCCGATACCGACGCTGGCGCCGGTGATAATGGCTGTGTTCATGGTCAGGCTGGGTCCTTGTAATTATTGGGTGGCGACGCTGTCCCCGGGTGCGAACCAGTCCCGGTATTCGTCCCGCAGTCGGTTCTTTTGCACCTTGCCCATCGTATTACGGGGCAAGTCGCTGCGCTGGATGTATGCCTTGGGCTGCTTGAAGCGTGCGAGCTGGCCGGCCAATGCGGTTTCAAGCTGCGCCTCGCTCGCAGTGGAGTCTGCCTCGGCCACCCACACCGCCACCACGGCTTCGCCGAAATCCGCGTGAGGTACGCCGATCACCGCGGACTCGCGGACGCCATCGACAGCGTCCAGGCACAGCTCAACTTCCTTGGGGTAGACGTTGAGGCCTCCGCTGATGATCAGGTCCTTTTCGCGGCCCACCAGCCACAGGCGGCCGTCGGCATCCAGGCGTCCGAGGTCGCCGGTGATAAAGAAGCCATCCTCCCGGAACTCCGCCGCCGTCTTCTCCGGCATTTGCCAATAACCGCGGAACACGTTGGGGCCGCGCACTTCCACCACGCCCACCTCGCCAGCTGGGAGTGCTTCGCCATGGTCGTTGCACACGCGCAGCTCGACACCGGGCAGAGCGTAGCCGACGCTGCCCGCCAGTCGCTCGCCGTCGAGGGGGTTGGAGCTTAACATGCCGGTTTCCGACATGCCGTAGCGCTCGAGGATGCGATGCCCGGTGCGCGCCTCGAAAGCGGCGAAAGTTTGTTCATTGAGCGGCGCCGAGCCGGAAATGAACAGGCGCATATCGCTTACGCTCTGGCGGTCGAAGTCTTCGCGTTCGAGCATACGAGAGTAGAAAGTGGGCACGCCCATCATCAGCGTCGCGCGGGGTAGCTGCGCCAGCACCGTGTCGACATCGAAACGCGGCAGGAACAGGATGGTGGAGCCGCTCATGAGCGCGGTGTTCAGCGCCACGAACAGTCCGTGCACATGGTAGATGGGCAGGGCGTGCAGCAGCAC
This sequence comes from Halieaceae bacterium, assembly GCA_028277365.1. Classification (GTDB taxonomy): domain Bacteria; phylum Pseudomonadota; class Gammaproteobacteria; order Pseudomonadales; family Halieaceae; genus JANQIO01. The sequence continues at coordinate 36,606 of JANQGK010000040.1, forward strand.
ATCATCGGGCTTGAAGCCCCACAGTTGATGCAGGGTCTCGGCGTTGCTGCGCAGGTTGCCGTGGCTCAGCATGGCGCCCTTGGAACGCCCCGTGGTGCCAGAGGTGTAGAGGATGGCAGCCAGGCTGTCCTCGTCGACGCCGGCCACGTCTTCCAGGGGTGCTACCCGGCTGCTGTCCAGGCACAGACGGCGCAGTCCGGCGTCATCGATTTCTACCGCCGGGTGAGCGTCTTTGCGGAAGTAATCGAGCTCGGCTGCCGTGTAGGCGGTGTTCAGCGGCAGCAAGACCAGCCCCGCCCGCAGGCAGGCCAGGTAGAGAGCAACGGCTTCCGGAGACTTGTCAGCCTGCACCAGTACCCGGTCACCGGGTTGGGCCCGATCCAGCAACACCCTGGCCATACGGGCAGACAGGGTGTCCAGTTCCGGGAAGCTCCAGGTGCTGCCGTCAGGCAGTTGCAGGCAGCACTTGTCCGGTTGATCCGCAAAGCCGCGGGCCAGCGTAAGGTAGAGGTTCTCACTCATCGCGCCACCTTATCACAGCGAGCGCGCCCACATTGATTACCTGGGCTCGCTGTGGATTACTAGGTTGAGCGCAGCTACCCCGGATACCCATGGAACGACTCACCACGATCTACATCGACAAGGAAAGCCACAAGTTTTCCGCAGCCCACTTCACGGTGTTCTCCGCCACCGAGCGCGAGCGCCTGCACGGGCACAACTTCAGCGTGTCTGCGCGGATCGTTGCGCCGGTGGACGACAACGGCCTCACCGGGGACTACGCCGTGTACAAGAACCAGATCCGCAAACTCTGCGATAGCCTGGACGAATACACGCTGATTCCTTCGCAGTCACCGCACCTCAGCATCGAAGAGGATGGCGACTACTACCGGGTTGCCCACGATCAGGACACCCTGATCCTGCTGAAAGCCGATACCCTGGTGATCCCTGTGCGCAACACCACAGTGGAAGACCTGTCTCACTACCTGCTGGAAACGCTGGTGGAAGACAAACCTTTTCTGGAAGCTCAGGACATCCGCGAGATCGAGGTCATGGTGTCCTCCGGTCCGGGCCAGACCGGCTCCAGTTTCTACCGGGTGAAGTAGCTCTTGTGGCGGGCCGAATCCTGAGCCCGCGGCCTAACCGCCCAGCAGGTCGTCGTGTTCGCCGAGCTTCGGCGGCGGTCGATGATACTCCACCGGCGTACGCGACAGCTTGATCGGGCAGCCCGCCACTTCCAGCCCGGGGTTGTCGGGATGCGGGACGTTGACTCGCATGTCGCGGGCCAGCACCTGCGGGTCGGTGAATACCTCCTCCACGTTGTTGATCGGCCCGGCGGGCACGCCGGCGACTTCCAGCGCGGCGAGCCACTCGTCGCGACGACGCTCGCGCATTTTCGCTTCCAGCAGCGGCACCAGCAGCCCCCGGTTTTCGACCCGGGCCCGATTGCTGGCGAAGCGCGGGTCATCGGCCAGCTCCGCCAGTTCCAGTGTGTTCACAAAGTTGCGGAACTGATTGTCGTTGCCCACCGCCACAATGCAGTGGCCGTCCGCCGTCGGGAAGGCCTGGTAGGGCACGATATTGGGGTGAGCGTTGCCGAGCCTGCCCGGCACGCTCCCGCCTACCAGGAAGTTGCTGGCCTGGTTGGCCAGGGTGGCAGCGGTCACGTCGAGCAGGGCCAGGTCGACGTACTGCCCAAGGCCGGATTGTTCGCGTTCACTCAGCGCCGCCAGAATACCGATCGTGGCGTACAGGCCGGTCATGATATCGCTCAGCGCCACGCCGACCTTTTGCGGCTCACCGTCTTCGGGTCCGGTAACGCTCATCAGGCCGCCCATGGCCTGAATCAGGAAGTCATAGCCGGGGCGCGAAGCGTAGGGCCCGGTCTGTCCGAAGCCGGTGATGGAGCAGTACACCAACCGCGGGTTGTCCGCAGCCAGGCTCGCGTAGTCCAGGCCGTACTTCGCCAACCCGCCAACCTTAAAGTTCTCCACCAGTACGTCTGATTGTTTCGCCAGGTCGCGGATGTACTGCTGGCCTTCGGGTGTGCGGAAGTCGACGCGCACCGAGCGCTTGCCGCGGTTGGTGCAAAGAAAGTAGGCGGATTCTGCCGTGGGCTTACCCTCGCTGTCTTCCAGCCAGGGCGGCCCCCAGCGGCGGGTATCGTCGCCCTCCGGGCTTTCTACCTTGATGACGTCCGCCCCCAGGTCCGCCAGGGTCTGGGTCGCCCAGGGTCCGGCCAGCACCCGCGACAGGTCCAGCACCCGGATATGGGACAGGGCGCCCATCAGAAGGCCGGGATGTCGGTCTGGGTGCGGCCGAGGATCAGCGCGTGAATGTCGTGGGTACCCTCGTAGGTGTTCACCACTTCCAGATTCACCATGTGGCGCATCACCGGATACTCGTCAGAAATGCCGTTGCCGCCCAGCATATCGCGGGCCTTGCGGGCGATCTCCAGCGCCTTGCCGCAGCTATTGCGCTTGATCAGCGAGATCAGCTCCGGCGATATCTCGCCGCTGTCCATCATCTGCCCGGCGCGCAGGCAGGCTTGCAGACCAATGCTGATCTCGGTCTGCATGTCGGCGAGCTTGAGCTGGACCAGTTGGTTGGCCGCCAGCGGCCTGCCGAACTGTTGGCGCTCCAGGGTGTAACTGCGCGCACCGTGCCAGCAGGTTTCCGCTGCCCCCAGTGCGCCCCAGGCGATACCGTAGCGGGCGTTGTTGAGGCAGCCGAAGGGGCCCTTGAGGCCCTCGACGCCGGGCAGCAGCGCGCCTTCGCCCACCCGCACTCCGTCCATGACAATTTCGCCGGTAATGCTTGCGCGTAGTGCGAGTTTCCCTTCGATCTTCGGTGCCGACAGGCGGGCCATGCCCTTCTCAAGCACAAAACCGCGGATGCGATCATCGTCGGTCTTGGCCCACACGACGAACACATCGGCAATAGGGCTGTTGGAAATCCACATCTTGGCACCGCTCAGCTCGTAACCGCCGTCAACGCTGCGGGCTCGGGTGACCATGCCGCCGGGGTCAGAGCCGTGGTCCGGCTCGGTGAGGCCGAAGCAGCCGATCCACTCGCCGCTGGCCAGCTTCGGCAGGTATTTCTGCTTCTGTTCTTCGGTGCCGTAGGCGTAGATCGGATACATCACCAGGGAAGACTGCACGCTCATCATCGAGCGGTAGCCGGAATCCACCCGCTCGATTTCCCGGGCGATGAGGCCGTAGCTGATGTAGTCGACACCCGGGCAGTCATAGCCCTGGATGGTCGACCCCAAGAGGCCCAGTGCTCCCATCTCCGCAAAGATGGCCGGGTCGGTGGATTCGGCCCGGAACGCCTCCTGCACCCGCGGCGCCAGTTTGTCCTGGGCATAGTGGCGCGCGGCGTCGCGCACCATGCGCTGCTCCTCACTCAGTTGCTGTTCCAGCAGGAAGGGATCCTGCCAGTCGATCTTGTGCCATTTGCGGGCGGTCATGCCTGAACTCCATGGGAAAAGCGCCATGGTAGTGGCCGCCAATGCATAAATAAAATATATTTAAAATATGTAAAGCATATAGAACAAATATGTTAGACCTGCGCAGGCTGGAGATTTTCGCCGCCGCCGCCCGCCTCGAGAGTATTAGCGGTGCGGCGGCGGAGCTGCATATGGCGCAGCCCGCGGTGAGTATTGCCATCGGCCGCCTGGAACAGGAGCTGGGCGTCAGCCTGTTTGAGCGCAGCGGCCGCCGGGTGCGCCTTACTGCGGAAGGCCGCCGCCTGCAGGCTCAGGCCGAGAGTCTGCTGGAGCACGCGGCGCAGGTGGAAGACTCGGCGCGCGAACTGAACCGCCTGGACAGCGGTGAGCTACACCTGGGTTGCCCGGCCATGCTGGCCACTTACTATCTGCCGCGGCTGCTGGGCGACTTCCTGGCACAGTACCCCGGCCTGCGGGCGTCGGTCACCCAGGCCGGCACCGGTGATGTCGAGCAGCTGCTGTTGGAGGACCAGCTGGAGGCCGGGGTGATTACCGTACAGGAAGACAGCGCCGATGCCGGCCTGGAACTGCGTCGCTTGCTGCGAGAGCGGGTGGTGGTACTGGTGGCGAAAGATCATCCCTGGGCGCAGCGCCGCTATCTCAATATCACCGCATTGGCCGCTACCCCCATGGTGCTCTATGAGGCGGGCTACTTCATACGCCAGCGTTTCGATAGCCTGTGCCGCGAGCACGCGGTGGAGCCGGAGGTGCGTATGCAAACCAATTTCCTGCCGCTGATTATCGACATGGTGCAGCGCGGCGTTGGTGTCGGTATCGGCCTGCAGATGATGGCACAGGCCGAGCCCGGCCTGGTTGGCATACCCCTGCGCCCTACGATTGAGCTGGAATTGGCGCTGGCCAAGCGCCGCAGTCGCCGCATCGCCCTGGCCAACCAGGCCTTTATGGACTGGCTGGCGGCTTCCTGAGACCACTGCTCGACAGCTGCTGAGCGGCGTCCGGTCGGCGAGCCGCTGCTTCCCGGTCTACGGCGAAAGCCTCGGCCTAGTTGAAGTACTTGCGCACCGAGATGCCGAAGGTCCGCGGCTGGGTCACCGACAGGCGCTCCTTGCCCCAGCGATTATTGAAGAACAGCTCACCGCGCTCGTCGTCGATATTCTGCACATAGGCGGTGACGCTCCAGCTGGGAGCATCGAGGCCCACGCGGGCGTCCCAGGTGGAGTATTCATCCTGGATGCGCGGCGCTGGTGCGAACACGATCGACTCCAGGCCTTCCAGGGCATTGACCGACTCCCCGACAAAGGACCAGTCGAGGCGGGCGAAGGGGCTGGCGCCCAGCAGGTCGAAACCGAACTGATACTCAACCCCCAGCGATGCCTTGGATTCCGGTGCCAGCGGCAAGTCGGTGCCTTCGGTAGCCTCGATCGGGAAGCCGGTTTCCTCGAACACCGTCGCAGTCTCGGACAGCTCCGCGTCCAGCCAGGCGTAGGTGCCGTCGATGGTCAGGCCCGCTACCGGCGTCCACGCGAAGTCGGTTTCGATGCCGTTGATTTCGGCTTCCGGGAAATTGATGATGCCCAGCGCGAACACCGTCGGCTGCGGATCGTTGGCCTGGATCTGGATGTCGTCCCAGGTCATGGTGTAGGCGGTAATGTTCCAGCGCAGGGTGCCGTCGAGCCACTGGGTTTTCGCGCCGATCTCGAAGTTCTCAAGAATATCTTCGTCGTAGCTGTCGGGGATTACCGAGTTGGGGCGAACGGTGTTCGCGCCACCGGAGCGGAAGCCTTCGGAATAGGTCGCGTAGACCAGCTTGTCGTCGTCAATGTTCCAGGTGACGTTAAGCTTGGGTACCCAGCCGCTATTGCTGTCCTTGGCGGGTGAGTCAGCCAGGAAAAAGTCCACGTCGGCGTTCGGTGTTGAGCCCTGCATCAGGGAACCCTGTTGTAGCAGGGTATCCCGCTCTACCTCGTACCAGCGGGCACCGGCGGTGATCGAGATATTGTCGGTAACATCGTAAGTGACCTCGCCGAAGATGGCGGTGTTTTCAATCTCCGAGTCGTAGACGCCAAAGAAGAAGTTGTCACTCGGTCCCGGCGGGAATGTGCCCGTGTAATTGTAGCGCTGGTAGGCGAGGTAGGCGCCCCCTGGAGTATCCGACAGCCCGTCGAGAGTCGCAGTGAAAAGGGTGTTGTTCTCGATCTTTGAGTAGAAGAAGCCGACCAGGCCATTCCAGCGGCTGCCGGAATCTGATGGTGTGGTCAGGCGTGCCTCGAGGCTCCAGCGGTCTTCGCTGGCGTTGGTGTCGGCGAAGCCCCGCGGGTCACCGCCAAAATCATAGGCTGCGTAGTAGGGGTAGTTGCTGGAGAGCCTGTTGAACTCGAACAGGTAATCGGTGGCATCGGCGGTATAGCGGAAGTCGCGGTCGAAGTAGGACACCGCCAGCAGGCCGTCCGCCCAGCCCAGCTTGCCTTCCAGGGTGAGACCGACCTGGTACCACTCGTCGTTGAGGCTCTCGTCGCTGTAGCGGGTCTGCTGCAGGTCGCCGACATCGGTATTGGTATCACCAAAGCCTTTGAGTTCCTGGTCCTGCCAGATACCCAGCACTTCCACGTACCAGTCTTCATTGGGTTCCCAGCGAACATGGAGGCGACCACCGTCCATCTCGCTCTCATTGACGTCTTCACCGGTGAAACCGCTGTTGTCGAAAGTACCGCCCTGGCTGGGCGCGAGCACGTTGTCGACAAAGCCTGCTTCCTGGTTGGTAAAGCCCACCAGGCGTACGGCCACCGTGTCGCTGACCGGTACGTTGACCATGCCGCTGACGTCATAACCGTCATCGCCGTCGTCGATGGTGTGGAAGCCGCCGTCGAGCCAGGCCTCGAAACCATCCGTACTGGCCTGGTTGGTAATAACGCGCAGGGTGCCCGACTGGCTGGAGTCGCCAAACAGGGTGCCCTGGGGCCCTGACAGGGCCTCCACCCGCTGGATGTCTATCAACCGCGGATTGGGGTTGCGGCCTGCGGACGTGATCGGCTGCTCATCGAGATACACCGCCGACGATGGGTTGGTGCCGAATTGGATACCGGAGGAGGCAACGCCCCGGAATACCACCGACGTTCCCGCCGGCTCACGGCGGGCGATGGCAATGCCGGGAATCTGCTTGGAGTAGTCGTCGATGCCCTTGAAGCCGCGGCGCTGGATGTCTTCGGTGGTGAACGCCTGGATCGACTGAGGGATGTCCTGCATGCTGGCGGCACCGCGTTTGGATGCGGTGACAATCACTTCTTCCAGCGTCGGTGCAACTTGTGCCTGTGCCTGGCCGGCACCGGCGGCAGTCGCCACAGCGATTGCCATAGTCTTACGCTGGCTTGGAAGCCGTTCCGCACTCGCCATCCCACCACCCATGTTTTTTTTCTGTTGTAAGTCGCTCGAGTATTCCTGCAAGGCCCCTCAAAATCAAGAATGGGCGCTATCGAAAAACCGCCGGCCACGACTCGATTGACGAGGCCCCTGTCGGCGCCTAAGGTGAGCCGCTTATGAATATCGACGTGCCGTTGAGAGACCTCGGGGAAGTCCCCTCCGCCGCCCTGGTCGAGACTGTGTTGGGCCTCGATGACGAGGCCTGGGCGAACCAGCAGTACCGGCAGTCAACCTACGAGGTGCATCGCCAGACTGAGTCTCTGGTGATGGTGTTTACCGATGGCTCGGGCTGGCCGGAAATCGAGGTGCGCAAGGAGTCCGGCTGGGACTGGCTGGTGGAGACCGCGCTGCCGCTGATGAATCAGCTCATCGCCGAGCACTTCGAGCCCGGCGGCACCATCATCCGCGCCATGGCGGCACGCATGGCGCCGGGCGCGGTAATCAGTCCGCATCGTGACAGTCATCCCTCATTTTATGCCACTCATCGCATTCATATTCCACTGGCGACCAATGCCCGTGTACGCTTTACCATCGACGGGCGACCCTACAAGTTTGAGGTGGGCAGGGCCTACGAAATCAATAATCAGCTCATGCATTCAGTGATGAACAAGGGGCGGGACCACCGCGTGCACTTTATTTTCGACTACCTGCCACCGGGCGCGCGCGCGGCCTGATGACCACGCTAATAGCCACCTCGGTGGTGCGCGGTTCCCAGCAGGGGGAGAGTCACGGCGGCGTCTACCTGGTGGACCTGGACGCCGAGAAGGTCTCCCAGGTAATTGACTACAACCGCGGCGATATCGATTGGCAGGGCCGCGGCTGGGACCGCGGCCTGCGCGGCGTCGCCTTCGATGGTGACCGGGTGTACATCGCCGCCAGCGACGAGCTGTTCGTTTACAACTCGGATTTCAAGCCGCTGTACTCGTTCCGCAACCCGTTCCTGAAGCACTGCCACGAAATCCACGTGCACGAGCGGCGCCTTTACCTGACCTCCACCGGCTTCGATGCCGTTCTCGGCTTCGACCTCGACAGGCAGGTGTTCAGCTTCGGCATGCATTTCTCCCGCTATGGCGACGGCTACCGCGGCAACCCCTTCAACCCGACCTCCCGCAAGGGGCCGGCCCCGGGCAACGAGCTTCACTTGAACTCCGTGTATTGCACACGGCAGGGCATGTTCATCAGTGGTCTCAATACTGCCGGACTGTTGGTGTACGACGGCCGCAGGATCCAGCGCTGGGCCAGCCTGCCCGCCGGCACCCACAACGCGCGGCCGTTCCGTGATGGCATGCTCTACAACGACACACGCTCAGACTACCTGGTCCACGAGGGCCCGGAGGAAACCTGGCGTTTCCCGGTGCCGAGCCACGACGCGGCGCTGCTGACCCACACCGAGCTCGATGACAGCCGTGTGGCCCGCGCCGGTTTCGGTCGCGGCCTGTGCCAGCTCTCCGATACGGTAGTGGCGGCGGGCTCTTCGCCGTCGACAATTTGCCTGTACGACCTTGAGGCGAAGCAGGGTACGCGATCAGTCACCCTGAGTTATGATATTCGCAACGCTATTCACGGGTTGGAGGTCTGGCCCTACTGAGCCGTCTTACCTGTAATTCATGCACCATTCCCAAGAGATTCCCATGACACTTCGACTACTGCTTCCTCTGGCCTGTGCGTTGCTATTGGCCTGCGAATCACGAACATCCACCGAAGCCCCGGCTGAAACTCCGAGCGGCACTGTTTCCGGCATCGACCTGGGGGCCATGGATACGTCCGTGCGTCCCGGTGACGACTTCTTCAGCTATGTGAACGGAACCTGGTATGCCGAGACCGAGATCCCGGCCGACAAGGCGGCCATCGACTCTTTCAGCATTCTGCACGACCAATCCCAGGACAATCAGCGCGAGATCATCGAGGCGGCTGCGGCGGCTGACAACCCGGTGGGCAGCGACCGGCAGAAAGTGGGTGATCTGTTCAACTCCTATATGGACATGGAAGGCCGAGACGCCCGCGGCCTGGCGCCGCTGCTGGAAGACTGGAAACGTATCGACGCCGTCGCCGACCGCGACCAATTGGCCGTGTACTTTGCCTGGGCGAACCAGCGCGGCTTCGGCACGCCATTCGCGCTATCCCAGTACGCGGACTTCAAGGACCCCACCACCTACATGATGTACACCTGGCAGAGCGGTCTGGGCCTGCCGGACCGCGAGTACTACCTGAAGGACGACGAAAAGTCGGTAGAGCTGCGGCAGCAGTACCAGGCCCATGTGGAGAAAATGATGGCACTGGCGGGCTACCCGGAGCCCGCCACGGCCGCGGCCATGATCCTGGCTCTGGAAACCCGCCTGGCCGAGCAGCACATGCCCAAAGAAGAAACCCGCGACCGGGTGAGGCTCTACAACATGTTCCCGCTGGATGAGCTGCCGGGGGTCATGCCCCGGTTCAACTGGGAGGGCTACCTGAAGGAGGCCGGCATTGCCGACATCGACCAGCTGATGATCGCCATGGTCGATTACATGAGTGCACTGGACGGCGTTATTGCCGAGACCTCATTGGAAGACTGGCGCACCTATCTCAAGTGGCAGCTACTGGACAGCGCCGCCAGCCGCCTGACCAGCGAGCTGGATGAAGCCAACTTCGCCTTCTACGGCCAGACCCTGTTGGGCAAGGAGCAGCAGCTCCCCCGCTGGCGGCGCGGTGTCAGCGCGGTTAACGGCAGCCTCGGTGAAGTGGTGGGCAAGGTCTATGTGGAACAGCATTTCCCGCCCGCCGCCAAGGCGCGCATGGAGGAACTGGTGGGCAATCTGATTGCCGCCTACGAGGCGAGCATTCAGGAACTGGACTGGATGACCGACGCCACCCGCGCCGAGGCGCTGGATAAGCTCTCCAAGTTCACCACCAAAATCGGCTACCCGGATGAGTGGCGCGACTACGGCGGTCTGGAGATCCGTGCCGACGACCTGTACGGCAATCTGGTGCGGGTGGCGCAGTTCAATTACCAGCGCGACCTCGACCGCCAGTCCGGCCCGGTAGACCGCGGCGAGTGGCAGATGACACCGCAAACGGTGAACGCCTACTACAATCCGCCGCTCAACGAGATCGTATTTCCTGCGGCCATTCTGCAGCCCCCCTTCTTCAACATGGAGGCTGATGACGCGGTCAACTACGGTGCCATCGGCGCGGTGATTGGCCACGAGATCGGCCACGGCTTCGACGACAGCGGCAGCGCCTTCGACGGTGACGGCGTGCTCCGCAACTGGTGGACTGACGGAGACCGGGCCGAGTTCGAGAAGCGCACCTCGAAACTGGTGGAGCAATACAACGCCTTCCAGCCTTTCGAGGACTTGCACGTCAACGGCGAGTTCACCCAGGGCGAAAACATCGGCGACCTGGGTGGTATCAGTATCGGCCTGAAAGCCTATCTGATGTCCCTGGACGGCAAGGAGCCGCCGGTGATCGACGGCTTCACCGGCGTGCAGCGGGTATTCCTGGGCTACGGCCAGGCCTGGCGCGACAAAACCCGAGAGCAGACCGTGCGCCAGCAGATCGCTACCGACCCCCACGCGCCCGCCATCTACCGCGCCAACGGCCCGGTGCGTAACGTGCCGGAGTTCTATGAGGCCTTCGACGTGGCGAAAACCGACGCGCTATACCTGCCGCCGGAAGAACGGGTCAAGATCTGGTAAGGCTTACTGAAAACCCTTACTCGAGGTGCCGGTAGCGGTGGCGGATCGGTGCCAGCACCTCGCACAACTCATCGAGCTTGTCCTGATAGCGCTTCCAGTAATTCACTGAACCGCTGTAGATAGGCTGGCGCACCTGCTCTGAGCTGGCGGTGCGCACCGGCCGCTCAGTCTCGTAGAACTTCAGGCAGCTGTCTTCCCAGGGGAGTTCACAGAACTCCAGAATGCGGCGCACCTGGTTCTCATTGTCAGCCACGTTCTCCTCGTACTGCACGGTGAGGATTTTGCCGGGCAGGCGCTCCTGCCAGGCGTCCATCAGCCGCTGGTATTCCAGGTAGTACTCACCGATTTCCTGCAGGTCGTAGCTGAAGTTCTGGCCTTTGGCGTAAAGCTGGCGGAAGTTGCCCAGGCAGGCGTCCAGCGGATGCCGGCGGGCGTCGATGATCTTGGCCCGCGGCAGAATCAGGTGTAGCAGGCCGACGTTGGCAAAGTTGTTGGGCATCTTGTCGATAAAGCGCGGTGTGCCCTCGGTGCGGTGCATCTGCGTCAGCGCCAGGTAGTCCTCGCCGAGCTGGCGGAAGTTCTCCGGGCCCAGTTCCAGTGCCGCCTGGGGGTAGTTGATGCCGTCGGCGCGGTTGCGATTGAGCGAGGAGGCCACCTGCGCCAGGTAGGGCAGTTCGCTGGTGCCTTCGACCATAGAGTGGGAGGCGATGATCTGCTCCAGCAGGGTGGAGCCCGATCGCGGCAGGCCGAGGATGAAGATCGGCGCCGGGTCGTCACAGCCCTGGTTTGCGTGCTCGGCAAAGAATCCTGCGTCGAAAACTTTCAGCAGAGCGTCGTGGGTCACCTGCAGATGCACGGGGTCATAGCTCACCAGCTCCCGCTGCCGGGCATTGCCGCGCAGGTACCACTCCCAGGCGGTGTCGTGATCTTCCCGGTCCTCATGGGCCTTGGCCAGGGCAAACATGAAGTTTACTTCGGAGGAGGGGTGCTCCACCTGGCCGGAGGCGAGCCTCGCCTCCATCTGCTGAAGCTCCTCGTCGCTGAAGCGGAAGGTCTTCAGGTTGGCCAGGCTCCAGTAGGTCTCGCCGTTGTCCGGCTTCAACTCGATACAACGGCGATAGGCGGCAATGCCTTCTTCCTGCTTGCCAATGGTCTTCAGGGTGTGGCCCAGGCCCAGCCAGGCGCCGGCATGATCGGGGCGCAGCTCGATGCAGCGCTGGTAGGCCTCTGCCGCCTGCTCGGTCAGCGCCGCGGGGGCCAGGGTGCCAGCCAGCAGGAACCAGGGTTTGGCGTTATTCGGCTCCAGCTCGATGGCCTTGCGGAAGCAGGCCATGGCCTCCTCATAGCGGTCCTGCTCCTTATAGATGCGACCCAGATCGACCTGGGCTGTGAAGTAGTCCGGCGCGATACTCACCGCACGCCGCAGCAAACGCTCGGCGTCCTCCGGGTGGTTGGCGGAGGCGGCGATCATGGCCAGCATGCGCAGGGCGTTGACGTTCTCTGGATCGGCGTCGAGCACCTGCCGGTACAGCCGTTCCGCCTCGCCCATGTTCCCGTCAGCGTGCAGGCGGGCGGCGTCGGCCAGCAGTTTGCGGGTAGGGGAGAGGGCGAAGGCGGCTTCAAAGGCGTCGTCTGCTTCCTTCCCCTTGCCGATCAGTACCCGCGCTTTGCCCAGATTGAACAGGGCGCTTTCGCTGGCCGGGTCCAGACGCGCGGCCTTTTCCAACAGTGCTACCGCTTCTTCCCCGCGTTCCTGCTCCAGCATCAGGATGCCCAGGTCCTCATGGGGCTTGGCAAAGCTGGGCGCCAGGGCAATGGTCTGGCGCAGGTAGCGCTCCGCCTCGCCGGGCCGGTTCTGCTTCAGGTAGATCACCCCCAGCAGGCCGAGAATGTTGACGTCCCGCGGGTAGCGCTCGAGGGTGGCCTCACAGGTTTCAATAGCGGTGCGCACCTCGCCCTGGTTGATGAGCTCAATGATCTCTTCGAAGACGGCCCGAGTGGCGGAAGCGTGTGACATGGCGGGAGATTATTGGGGTCAGATTATTGGGGTCAGAGTCAAATTTCCATGGGAAATTTGACTCTGACCCCATGCCCACAACTCTGACCCCCTGCCCACTTACGGGGCCTTGAAGTGGTCTGGGAAGAAGCTCGCCATATAGTTGCGGCAGATATCCCGGGCCATTACCCGGTCCATCTCGTCCGGCGTGACCAGGATGTCCAGCCACAGGCCGTCAGCCAGCGCCGTGTAGCCGGTGGCAATCAGCTCGGCGCGCTTCTTGCCAGTGCAGCCCAGTGCCCCGCAGAGCTTGCGCATCGAGCTGGTGGTCTGCAAATCGGCCTCGTTGCAGATGTCGCGGTAGGTGGGCCTGGAGCTGGTCTCGCCCCAGAAGGCAAACCACACTGACAGCTTAGCGGGGTGGGCAATCTCGGCACTGAAGTCGAAGTCGATAAGCGCTTCCACCTGCTGAGCGGGGCTCAGGCTGGCATCGTTGACGATGGCGTCCCAGCCTTGCTTGTACTCCTCAGCGATGTAGCGCAGCACCTCCACCAGCAGCTTGTCCTTGCTCTGGAAGTGCAGGTTGACGATGCCCAGGCTCAGCTTCGCGGTTTTTGTCACGTCCGCCATGGTCGTGTTGGAGAGGCCCTTGCGGGCAATACACTTAATGGTGGCCTTGATGAGTTGCTCGCGGCGCTGTTCGGGTGCGGCGGCGCGGCGGCGGGTTTTGGGTGCGGCGGCGCTGCTGCGGGTTTTTGGAAGGGACATGGCGCTACAGTAGTACAGGGCCTGAAGGCTGTCCAGTAAATGAATGATCATTCATTCACTAGACAAGAATCTGCCGAGCTGGCACCCTGCTGCAATGTCACAATAGAGAGCCGCCGTAAGGAAGCGCAGCATGAAGAAATACGACGCCATCGTCATTGGCGCCGGCCACAACGGTCTCTGCAATGCCGCCTACCTGGCCAAGGCCGGGCTGGACGTGCTGGTGCTGGAGCGCAACCCCTA
>JANQGK010000050.1 GCA_028277365.1 Halieaceae bacterium
ACGAGGGCAACCTGGCGGCGCTGGAAGCCCCGGTATTCAGCCGCAAGAAAGCGCTGCCCATGGAGGCCTGGCCGGCACTGCTGTGCGACCCGCAGACCAGCGGCGGCTTGCTGATTGCCATTAGTGAGAGCAGCTGCGGCGCGCTGCTGGCGGCGCTGGAGTCGGCGGGGGAGAATCCTACCCTGGTGGGGGAAGTCCGCGAGGCCAAACCCAAGCACCCGCGCATCGTCTTCGGCTGAGCCTTCAGCGGATCGGCCAGAGCCTTCAGCGCATCGTGACCTGCTGGTCGAGAGGATTGACCTTCTGACCGTCGCGCAGGTTTTCAGCGCCCCGCACCACCACAGTGTCACCCGGCTGAATCGCACCGCGAACCGCTATCCTCTCGCCGGAGCCGGAGCCTAATTCCACGGCAACCCGCTGGGCGGTGGAATCCTCGGTGACCAGATAGACGTAGTTGCTGCGATCCCGTAGCACGATGGCGTCGCGGGCCACGGTGGTAGAGTTTTCCACTACCGCCGCGGGCAGTTCCACACTCACGGCTTCGCCGATCAGCCACTCACTGGTGGTCGGCGTGAGGCGCAGCTCCATCATGTGGGAGCGCAGGTCACCCACTTCTACCAGGCTGCGGATGCGGGCTTCCGCCACCAACTCACCGTTGCTGAGCTGAACGATGTCCCCGGGTTTGTTGAATCGCGCCAGCCGCAGGGGGGCCGTCACGCTGACTTCCAGGGCCTGGGTGTTCACCAGCCGCAACAGGCTCCGCCCCTCGGTGGCGTATTCCCCGGCGGCCATCTCCCGCGACACCACCACACCGTCAAAGGGCGCGCGCACCGTGGCCCGCTCCAGGTTGTAGCGGGTGCGCTCCAGCGCGACCTCGGCCTGGGTCAGTTCCTGTTGCAGCACCAGGTAACGGGCCCGGGTCTCATCCAGCTCGGAGTGCGCAGTGTTATTGCGGGTGGCCAGTTCCTCGAGCCGGTTGGTCTGGCGCTGCAGCCAGTCGAGATCGGCCTTCAGGGCCTCGATGCCGGCCACGCGCTCGCGCTCTTCCAGTTGGATCAAGTGCCGGTCCAGGCGGGCAATGGTATCGCCGCGCTGGAAGCGGTCGCCGACCTCGGCAATCCACTCCAAGCGGCCGTCCAGTTCGCTGGCAATGGCGGCATCTTCCCGGCTGACCACCACGCCGGAGGCGTTCATGGTCGGTGCCACGTTCTCGCGTGTCACCGAGTCGATCTCCACCGATACCGGCGATTGCGCCAGGGCTCCGTTGGGCAGCGCGCTGACGAGCAGTGCCAGCAGTGCGAGAGTCTTCAGTTTCATAGCCATGCCTCCAGGCAATACCGCCTCAGGCGGCCGGTTCCGGATCAGGATTGGGGTGGCGCAGGGTTGCCGCCACATTCGCTTCGCGGCCCATGCGCAGCAGGCATGGCAGCAGTAACAGGGTAAAGGCGGTGCTGAAGCACATGCCGCCAACAATCACCGCCGCCAGGCCGCGGTAGATTACGCTGCCCACGCCGGGCATCAGCAATAGCGGCAGCATGCCGAAAATGCTTGTCAGCGTGCTCATGAAAATAGGCCGCATACGGGTCTGCAGAGCCTGGCGCACGGCGTCGGTGCGGCTGCTACCCAGAGCTTCGGCGCTGCGGGTCTGGTGCACCAGCAGAATGGCGTTGTTGACCACCAGGCCCAGCAGGATCACGAAGCCGATCATGGTCAGCAGGTCCAGGGGTTGGAAGGTCACCAGGTTCAACAGGCGCAAGGAGATCACTCCACCCACCATGGCCAGTGGCATGGCCATTACCACCAGTAAGCTGTCCTTGACGGAGCGGAACAGGGCCGCCATCAGCAGGAACAGCAGCAAGATGGCGACCGCGAAGTTGCTGCCCATGGTGCTGATCGCCCGGGTCAGGGCGTTGGCGCTGCCGCCGTAAAGGATGCTGCCGTCTTCAGGCAGTGCGTCCATCAGCGCCGGCTCTACCTCGTTTTCCAACACGTCCATGACCCGTTCCAGGGACATGTCCTCCGGCGGGCGAATGTCCAGGCTCACCGTGCGGCGCCGGTCTATGCGCACCAGTTGGCTGGGGCCGACGGTGCGGGTTACGTCTACCAGCTCACCCAGCAAAACGGTATCACCCGCGGGGGTGGCCAGCGGGGTGGCGGCCAGCTGTTCCGGCCGGTTCCACTCGGTGGCGCGCAGGATGATGTCCACGCGCTTTTCGCCGTCGAAGTGCTCGCCGACATACAGCCCGTCCCCCAGAGCGCGGACGATATTGCCCATATCCCGGCGGGCCCAGCCCGCCTCACTGATGCGCCGGTCGCGCGGCGTGAGGCGCAGCTCCGGTTCGGCCTGCTCCAGGCCGGGGTCGACCTGCACCGGGGTGCCCGGCAGCGCTTCTGCCAGGAGCTCCTGGCCGATGGCGGCGGCGCGAGACAGGGCTTCGCGGTCGCGGGACTGCAGGTGTACCGAGATTCGTCGTTCACCTCCAAAACCGCCGAAGAGGTTCCCCTGGGCGGCAAAGGACTGCATATCGGGCAGGTCGGCGAAGATTTCACTGGTGATAATCTCCTGCAGCTCGCCCACGCGGTCCTGGTTCTTCACCCGGGCGCCCATGGTGCCGCCGCCGGGCCAGGTCAGGATGTAGTAGTTCTTCAGGGCCGGCTCGCGCTCGCCGGTCATCAGCGGCTGCATGCGCTCGTCCAGCACCTTGATGTATTCCTCGCGGATGCTGGTCTGGCTGACACCGGCGGGGAAACGGAACCAGACGTCCACGGCGTCGCGCTTTACCGGCGGCAGGTAATCGAGTTCGGGAATCAACAGCCAGCTGGCGCTGAGGGGTACCATCAGCAGGCCGACGGCCAGCAGGCGCCGACGGCGCACGCTGCCGGTGGCGCGCATGATGCGCTCGGTGAGTGCACGCCAGGCGCCGGCGTGGCTGTCCTGGAGGGTGCCATCCCGAAGCCACAGCTTGCTGGCCAGAGGCAGTACCGAGATTGCTACCAGCAGCGACATGACCACGGCAATAGCGATAGTGGTTGCCAGGTCGCCGAACAGCTGGCCCTCTACTTCGCGCATGAAAATGACCGGCAGGAAGATCGCCACCGTGGTAGCGGTGGATGCCAGCAGGGCGCCCCAGACCTGGCCGGTGCCCTCGAGGGCGGCTTCTTCAACCCCCATACCCTTCTCGCGCAGGCGCACGATGTTCTCCAGCACCACGATCGCCGCGTCCAACACCATGCCGGTGGCGAAGGCCAGCCCTGCCAGTGAGATCACGTTCAGCGAGTTACCGGTCACGTTGAGCAGCACAAAGGTGGCGAGTAGCGAAATCGGAATAGCGGCGGCAACGATCAAGGTGGCCCGCATACGCCGCAGGAACCACCACAGGACGCCCACCGCCAGCACCATGCCCAGCAGCAGGTTGCCGGTAACCAGGTTAATCGCCCGGTAGATGAACACCGAGGCGTCGAAGGATTGTGCCATCACCAGGCCCTTGTCCTTGACCACACCGGCGTTGAGTTCCTCTACCACCGCCTTCACGGCATTTAGGGTAGCCAGCACGTTGGCGCCGTTTTCACGATCAACGCGAATGGAGATGGCGGGATTGCCGTTCTGGGTGGGATGGGCGTCGGCGTTGCTCTGCACCACCTGGATGGTGGCGATATCGCCGAGCCGTACCGGCCGGCCGTCACGCCACTCGAAAATCATGTCGCCCAGCTCGCGGGGCTCATAGCGGCCGGTGAAGCGCAAGGTGTACTGGCGCCGGCCCACGTCCACGAAGCCGCCGCTGACGTCATTGGCCTGGCCCAGCCGTGAGGCAATCTCCGGCAGCGGCACGCCCAGGTCGGCGGCGCGCTGGGGGTCGAACAGAATCTGCAGCTCCTGGGCGCTGCCGTTATTGTTGGCCGAAGGCTGCACGTTGGCTACCCCGGGCACCGCCTCGATGGCGGGCCGGATGCTGTCTTCTGCAAAGGCGGCGTAGTCGTGGATAGAGCCCGGGGTACCGGGCAGCTTCTGCAGGAAGAAATAGGTGAGCGCAGGCGTGTCACCGTTGCCGCCGCCCAGCATGATGACCGGCTGGCTGGCGTCTCGCGGGAGTGGGTCGATGCGGTTCATGCGGGCGATGACATCCATCAGCGCCTTCTGCATGTCGGTTTCCAGGCCAAACTCCAGGTTGATCCAGGCGTTGCCGGCGTTGGCATAGGCGGCCATTTCCTGGATGCCGGGCATGCCGCGCAGTACCGCCTCGATGGGCTCGATAATCTCCGATTCGATCTCCCGGGGGGAGGCCGCACGCCAGCTGGTCTGGATGGAGATGGTGGGCGTCTCGATATCGGGAAATAGCTGGATCGGCAGCTTGGCAACGCTGTAGCTGCCGAACAACACCAGAACTGCTACCGCCACCGCGATGGCGGCCGGGTTCTTGATAGATGTTTGTGTCAGGTTCATCGCGCCCCCGCGTTCCAATGGGGTGCGACACTAAGCCCGAAACACGTCAGGCCTGTGGCAATCCCCCTAAATTACTAGAACATCACGGTAGCAGCGCAAGACTGGGCCGTCCGGGGAACTGCGATGAGTAGAGAGAAGGGTGCGACGAGGTGAGCCAATCCGCCGCCAGGCCAGCAAATACGCGGCTTTCAGCTCAGGCCTTCAGGCCGTTGTCGAAAGCCCCGTCAGCTCGCGAATGCGGTCGCGGTAGCTGCGGCTCACCTTGAGCCGGGTACCCTCGTGCAGGGTTAGCAGGTATTCGCCGTTGGTCAGGCTCTGGGCGCTGCTGATGCGATCGCGATTGACGATGGTGGAGCGATGGATGCGCAGAAACGTCAGCGGGTTCAGCATCGCCTCCAACTGCTTCATGGTGATGCGCATGATGTGGGTGACATTGGCTGCGTGCACGCACATATAGTCACCGGCGGCGTCGATCCAGTCGATCTCCTCCACCGGCACCATGTGTACTTCGTCACCGTCGCGGATGCTGAGCTTGTCCGGATAGCTGTCCGCCTTGCCCTCGGCAATCTCTTCCACCGTGGCGGCACTGGCTCCGCTCAGCTGCATACAGGCGGTGACCAGATTCTGCTTATGGTCGGCGAGTTGCTCGTGGTTGAAGGTGGCCACGGCGCGACCGATGGCGGCCTCAAGCCGCTCGTCGTCAACGGGTTTCAGTACGTAGTCAACGGCGTTGACCTCGAAGGCATCTACCGCGAACTGGTCGAAGGCGGTGGCGAAAATCACCATGGGCATGGCGTCGCCCTGCAGGCTATTCACCACCTCAAAACCGTCCATACCGGGCATCTGGATATCCAGGAACATCAGGTCCGGGGCGTGCTCAGCCACGGCTTTCAGGGCCTCTTCACCGTTGCCACACTCTGCCACCAACTCCAGGTCGGGCCGGTCCGCCAGGCGCAGGCTCAGGCCGCGCCGGGCCAGGGGTTCATCGTCTACGATCACAGTACGCAGTTTGGTCATGCCGCCACCGCCTGTTGACTGACTTCGAGGGGAATCCGGATATTGATAGTGAGCCCGTGGGGATCGGTCCTGCTCAGGGCAAAGGACTGGTTGGCACCGTAAAGCTCATGCAGCCGCTCGCGGGTATTGGCCAGGCCCACCCCGTTACGCTTGTGCTTGGGCTGCACCGCGGTATCCATACCGGGACCGTCATCCGCCACTTCCAGCAGCAGTGCGCCGGCAAATACCCGCGCGGAAATGCAGATCGCGCCGCCGTTTACGCTCTGGGCAATCGCGTACTTGATGGCGTTTTCCACCAGCGGCTGGAGCAGCAGGCTGGGGATCAGCGCGCGCTCTGCCTGGGGCTCGATATCGAAGGACAGCCGCAGGCGTTCTGCAAAGCGCACTTTCTCGATATCCAGGTAGAGCTTCATGGCCTCGATTTCCTGGGCCAGGGTGACTTTCGCCATGGGATCGTTGTCCAGGCTGTAGCGCAGGAAGTGGCTGAGCCGGGTGACCATGGTGTTGGCCATCTGGTTTTGCTTGTCGAGAATCAGGGTGGAAATAGCATTCAGGGTGTTGAACAGGAAGTGCGGGTTTAGCTGGTAGCGCAGCATCTTTAACTGGGCCTCGTGGGCCATGGCTTCACTCTTGAGGCCGCGAGCGCGCTCTTCCTGCAGCAGGTTGTAGTACTTGATGCCGAAATACAGGCCGCTCCAGCACAGCATGACCATCCAGGCAGAGGTAACCGCTTCCAGCCGGTAGAACAGGTGGTCCCAGAAGGTGGTGAGCAGGGAAAGCATGTGCTCTTCCTTCTCGGAGGCCATCTCGAACATGTTGCGGAAGATGTAAAAGCGGCTCATCTTCCAGGCGGCGCCGGCAAGGTAAGACGCCACGACCACGATCACCATGCGCCGGCCGATCGTGAGGTTCCAGGTGGCTTTGTAGATAGCGCGCAGGCCCAGGGTCAGCAACAGACCCACAACAGTTATCACCGGCACGTAACGGGCGTACTCGCTGGGTGAGCCCCAGATGACTGCGGCGATGTAGAAAGTCACGCCCCAGCCGATCCAGCCGATGGTCTGGAGGGTCCAGAACTGGGCGCGGCGATCCTCTAGCATTTTTTCCAATGTCATGACGCTTATTATACGAACAATTGGCAAGAACGCCGCTCCGTTGGCCGCAGCTTGCCAACGGCTTGTCGCAGCGAGATATCGTGATTTCGGCGCACAGGCCAGTAAAATCAACGCATTTTCAGCGGAGACAAACTATGGAGATCCCGGTCGGGCGCTACCGCCACTACAAGGGGAAGGACTACGAGGTCTTGTTCGTCGCCACCCACAGCGAGACTGAGGAGCGCCTGGTGGTGTACCGCACCCTCTACGGCGACTTCAGCCACTGGGTGCGGCCCCTGGCCATGTTCACGGAAACTGTGGTGATCGACGGCGAGGAAAAGCCGCGCTTCGAGCTGGTGGAAGCCAGCTAGTCCAGCAACTTGCCCGGGTTCATGCGGCCCGCGGGGTCGATGGCGGCCTTCAGCGTATGCATCAGCTCGAGGGTGGCTGGGTCACTGTGGCGGGCCAGCTCGCCGGTCTTCAGCTGGCCGATGCCGTGCTCGGCGGAGAAGCTGCCGCCCATGTCCGCCGCCAGGTCGTGCACCACCCGGCTGATGGCCTCGCCTTTCTCGGCTTTGAATGCCACCGGGTCTGCGCCTTCTGGCGCCAGCACGTTGTAATGCAGGTTGCCGTCACCGATGTGCCCGTAGACCGACAGCCGCAGGGGCTCAAGGGCGGCCAGGCGCTGGGGCGCCGCCTCGCAGTAGGCGGGAATATCGGCAATCGGCACCGAGACGTCGTGTTTGATGGAGCGCCCGGCGCGCTTTTCCGCTTCGGGAATGTTTTCCCGCAGGGCCCACAGCCCCTGGCGCTGGTCCAGGCTTTCGGCAACTACTGCGTCGCTGGCGAGGCCGGTCTCCAGGGCCTGCTCGAGCAGTTTCTCGAGTTGGGGCCGGAGGCTTTCCGGTGGCAGGGCACCGGAGAGTTCCAGCAGAACGTGATGCTCGCCTGCCAGTGGCGGCCGCAGGCCGTCGACGTGCCGCCCCAGCAGCGCCAGGGAGTTGCCGCTGATGTATTCAAAAGAGGTGACACAGTCACCGCTGGACCGGCGCGCCAGCGGCAGCAGCTCACAGGCGGCGCTAATATCGCGTACTGCCAGCCAGGCCGTCTGGAACTCGGTGGGGCGGGGGAACAGTTTCAGGACAGCCGCTGTGATAACTCCAAGAGTCCCCTCGGCGCCCAGGAAAAGCTGTTGCAGGTGGTACCCGGTATTGTCCTTGCGCAGGGGCTTGAGGGTATTGAGCACGCTGCCGTCGGGCAGCACCACTTCGAGTCCCAGCACCAGTTCGCCTGCCATACCGTACTTGAGCACCGCCAGGCCGCCGGCATTGGTGGCGAGGTTGCCACCCAGCTGGCAGGATCCTTCCGAGCCCATACTGAGCGGGAAGAACAACTCCTCCGCCTCTACCGCCTGGTGTAGATTGGCGAGAATGACGCCAGCCTCGGCAGTGACCGTCATGCCGACCGGGTCCAGGGCGCGAATCCGGGTCATGCGCGACAGGTTCAACAGCACCTGGTCTTCGCCGGCGGGCGTCGCCCCGCCGCAGTAGCCGGTGTTGCCGCCCTGGGGAACCACGGCGCAGCGGTGCTCGGCACAAAGCCGCACCACGGCTGCCACTTCTGCGGTGGATTCCGGGAACACCAGGCAGGCAGCACTGCCCTTGTACAGGCCCCGTTCATCCTCCAGGTAACCCGCCATCGATTCCGGGTCGGTGCTGCAGCGATCCCCAAGCAGCGCGGACAGCGCGGCTGCCACACTCATGCCTGCTGCTCCTGCCACCAGCTTGTATTGACACCGGCTACCAGGAACCAGGCGGTGAGCCCAATGAAGGCGATGCCGTTGGCGATCACATACCAGGGAAAGACGATGGCTCCCGCGCCCTCGATAAGCACCATGGCAGGAATACTGCCCACGACGCCCAGTGAGGCCAATACGCCGAAGCCAGCCAGCGGCCGGGGAATGTAACGGGCCCGGTACAAGAGATAGAACATGATCGCAGAACCCAGCGAGGAGATGACGAGGCCATAGTGAAAAACCTCCCAGGCCTGCTGCTGGACACGCTCAGCCGCCAGCCAGAGGTCGGCGGCGACGCCGGCGTCAAACAGGCTTGCGAGTTTTCCCGACAGTGCGACCGTCACCACCTTGCCGGCGGCATCCGCCAGCTTCAGCCCCGCCACGGCAAAGGCCAGGGGACGGCTCACCGGGCTCAACAGTTGAAACAGGCCTGCTGCAATCAATACGGTGAGCATGGCCATCACAAGGTCCAGGGCGGTGACTGTGCGGTACACGTAAACCAGGCTACTGAAGTCACCGTCCAGAGCCAGCAGCCCGGCTGCGGAGGTATCAACACCTTCGGTCAATGCCAGGGAATAGCCGCCCAGCGGCATGCTCAACAGGAAGAGCAGGCCGACCAAACGGGCGAGTGTGCGCGATTCCAGAGTCTCCAGCCAGATCATGCCGCTATCCCGGGTCTGCTTCCGGCAATTCAGGGCGCAGGGGCGACCCGCAGGATCTTGCCATTTGCGCTGTCGGTGAGAATGAAGAGGGAGCCATCCGGCGCAGTGCGAATATCCCGCAGGCGCTCGCCAATCTCGGTGAACATGGGGGTTTCGCTGATTACCTCACCATTTTCCAATTCCAGGCGTCGCACATCCCGGCTCACCAGAGCATTGATGAACAGGTCGCCGCGCCACTCGGGAAATGCCTCGCCGTTGTACCAGGTCATGCCCGCCGGGGCGATGCTGGGCACCCAGATGTACAGGGGTTGCTCCATGCCCGGGTGCTCGGTGAAGGGCGAGACGTAGGCGCCGCTGTAGTCCAGGCCATAGGTGATAGCCGGCCAGCCGTAGTTGTTGCCGGCTTCCAACAGGTTGAGCTCGTCACCGCCCTTGGGACCGTGCTCGTGCAGATATACATCGCCGCTGTCTTCATCCACCACGATGCCCTGGGGGTTGCGGTGTCCGTAGGTCCACACCATGGCCTGCGGGCCAGCCACGTCAGCATAGGGGTTGTCGACCGGGATGCTGCCGTCGTCATTGATCCGCAGGGTCTTGCCGAACTGTACCGAGAGGTCCTGGGCCCCCTCCCGGTAGTCGAAGCCTTCCCCGCTGGTAACCAGCAGAGTGCCTTCGGGCAGGAAAGTGAAGCGGCCACCGTAGTGCTGGGGGTTATCCTTGGTGGGCTCGACGGTGAGTATGACTTCCAGATTCTCGAGAGCGTTGGCGCTCAGCGTGCCGCGCACAATACGCATGGCATTGGCCCTCGGCGTGCCGAAGGCAAAGGACAGGTAGACCAGCCGGTTTTCCGCAAAGCGGGGGTGCAGCACCACGTCGAAGAAACCACCCTGGCCGGCCACGTAGGTAGCGGGAACACCCGCCAGTTCGGTGCGCTCGCCGCCGTCGGCGCTCACCCGCAGCAGCTGGCCGCTGCGCTCGGTGACCAGGTAGTCACCGTTTGGCAGGAAGGCGATGGACCATGGGTAGTCGAAACCCTCGGCAACGGTCTCCAGCGTGTAGTCCGCAGCCTGCAGCGGAAGTGCCAGTGCAAGCGTTGTACATACAACGCAAAGACGGCGTGCCAGTGTTTCCCTCATGGTCTTTTCCCATTGCGGTTTTGCCGTCATTATACTGCCACACTCGCACACCACGGAGTTCCGCCTTGAGATCAGCGCTTCACTGGCTCGGATGTTGGCTGCTGGCAGCACTCCTGGCCTATGTGCTGGGCAGCGTTTTTGCCACTCAGTTCATTCTCGCCAATGTGGCAGCGATGGGCCCGGAAGTGGACCTTGCCGTACGGCTACAGGCCACCGGTCACGATCTGGTGGGGCTCGCCAGCAGCTACCTGTTGCTGGTGGCGGTGGCCATGTTGCTGGGGTTGCCGGTGGCGGCGGGCCTCGCCCGGCTGCTGCCGGCGCAGCGCCTGTGGCTGTATATAGCAGCGGGAGCCGTCGCCGTGATGGCTATCCATGTACTGATCAAAGCCGTGCTGGGCCTGAGCGGTATTGCCGCCACCCGCACGCTGGCGGGTCTGCTCGCCCAGGGGGTGGCAGGCGCGGTGGGTGGTTACCTTTTCTATCGACTGCGAGTACGGGGCCAGGCGGCCCAGGCCTTGTAAGATCCGGAGAACCCCATGAAACACAGTCTTATTCTCGCGGCTGCTGCGCTGGCGGCCTGTTCACCCCCCGATGCCGGCGGGCCGGCAGATTCGTCGCTGCCCACTGCTGCTGAGGCCCAGTCCTTCATGGATGCCGTGGAGGACGAGCGCACAGAGCTGCGGGAGGTAGCGGCCCGCACCGGCTGGCTGTCGCAGACCCACATCACCTTCGATACCAAGGCCCTCGCCGCAGCGGCGGACACGGTCTACACGCTGGCCACCATCGACGCCGCCAGCAAGTCCACCCGCTTCAGCGAACTAGAACTGGACCCGGTACTGCAGCGCAAATTCGACCGGCTGCGCCTGGTATCGACCCAGCCGCCGCCCAACGACGCGGAGCTGGCCATGGAAGCGTCAAACCTGGACCAGGAACTGCGCTCGCTTTACGGCACCGGCAAGTACTGCCGGGACGGTGACTGCAAAACCCTGGGTGCGCTCAGCGATACCATGGCAAAGAGCCGTGATGCGGATGAGCTCAAAGACGCCTGGGTGGGCTGGCGCTCGGTGTCGCCCCCCATGCGCCCTTTGTACACCCGCCAGGTTGAGGTGCTGAACCAGGGCGCCCGCGACCTGGGCTTTCAGGACCTCAGTGACCTGTGGCGCTCGAATTACGATATGGCGCCGGCGCAGTTTTCCGCCGATATCGAGCGCCAGTGGGAACTGGTCAAGCCGCTGTACAGCGCCCTGCAGTGCCATGTGCGCGCCAAGCTGACCGAGCACTATGGGGAAGAGGTCGTGGGCAGTGACGGCACCATCCCCGCTCACCTGCTGGGTAACATGTGGGCCCAGACCTGGAGCAATGTCTACGAGTTGGTGGCGCCCGAGACGGTGACTTCCAGCTACGACATGAACGCGCTGGTGGAGACGCATCTCTCCGATGTAGACGCCATGTTCCGCACCGGCGAGGCCTTCTTTGTGTCTCTGGGCCTACGCGAACTGCCGGACAGCTTCTGGGAGCGCTCCCAATTCACCAAGCCGCGTGACCGCGAGGTGGTGTGCCACGCCAGCGCCTGGGACATCGATGCGATAGAAGACGTGCGCATCAAGATGTGCACCAAGCGCAACGCGGAAGACTTCAAGACCATTCACCACGAACTGGGCCATAACTACTACCAGATGGCCTACGCCCACCAGCCGCAGCTATTCCAGGGCAGTGCCAATGACGGCTTCCACGAGGCCCTGGGTGACACTATTTCCCTGTCGATCACGCCCAGCTACCTGGTGCAGCTTGGCATGTTGGAGGAGGAACCTCCGGCGGAGGAAGACCTGGCCGATCTGCTGAAGCTGGGCCTGGACAAGGTGGCTTTCCTGCCTTTTGCGCTGGTGGTCGACAAGTGGCGCTGGCAGGTGTTCAGCGGCGAGTTGAGTGAGGCCGACTACAACGCCGGCTGGTGGAAGCTGCGTGAGCAGTACCAAGGTGTGTCGGCGCCGGTTGCGCGCTCGGAGGCGGATTTCGACCCGGGTGCCAAGTACCACGTGCCCGCCGGCACGCCCTATATGCGCTACTTCCTCGCCCACATCCAGCAGTTTCAGTTCCACAAGGCCCTGTGCGACGCCATCGGCTACGACGGCCCGCTGACCCGCTGCACCATCTTTAACCAGC
>JANQGK010000145.1 GCA_028277365.1 Halieaceae bacterium
CAGGGCTGCGGTCGGGTCGGTCGCCGCCAGCGCCGCGTGGCGCCAGGTGCCGATCGATGAGCCGATCAGGTGCATGGAGTGCCGGCTGCGCTGCAGGAAGTCGCCGAACAGGAAGCGGTCCAGCCCCGCCAGGCCCAGGAACTTGGGCCCGCCGGAGGCGCCGACCAGGGTGTCGAACAGGGCCGGGTTCCAACCCTCCTCGCGCAGTCGGGCGCGAGCGGTTTCACCGGCAAATATGGAAATCGCCTCAGGCACTGTCCAGCGCGTTCTCCCGGGCTTCCCGCGGCGTGTGGCCGGTCCACTTGATAAACGCGCGACGGAAATTCGACACGTCGTTGAAACCCACCATGAAGGCAATGCTGGCCAGCGGTAGCCGGGTAGTGCGCAGGTAGTGGGTGGCGTGCTCGGTGCGCACCTGGTCCAGCAGTTGCTGGAAGGAGGTCTCTTCCCCGGCCAGCCGGCGCCGGTAGGTGCGCGGGCTCATGCTCAGCATGTCAGCCACCTGGGGCATCTGCGGGTAGTGGCCTTCCAGCTTGCGCAGCAGCTGCAGGGTCTGCTCGGTGAGCGAGCCGTCTTCCTGGAGATCGGCCAGCAGGCGCCGGCACTCCTGCTCGTACAGGGCCAACAGGGCCGGGTTCGATGAGGGCAGCTCCGCTTCCAGCCACTGCTCGGGAATCGAAATGCGGGCTTCCCGGGCCGAGAAGTAGAGGTCGTCGCCGAACAGTTCGCGATACTCGTCGACGTAGTCAGGTTCCGGATAGGGGAACTCCACCCGGTATTCCAGTGCGGAGTTGTTGAGCAGCAGGTTGATGCTGTGCACAAAGGCGGCGAACAGCAGTTCGTAGCTGAACTGCAGGCGCTCCTCCTCCCAGGGCGTGTGGGCGGTGATCCAGCAGCGGCCGTCGCTCTGGCGATAGGACAGCTCCAGCGTCGGCGCCAGGATGCGGTAGTACTTCAGGAAGAAGTTGAGCACCTGCTCCAGGTTCTCGCAGGTCATGAAGGCCTGCCCCACCGTGGCATGGGCGCTGAGGTTGAGCCGCTTGCCCAGGTGCAGGCCGAGGGCGCGATCGCCGGACAGTGCGTAGGCGCGCTCCACGACCTGGGAGAACACCTCCTCGGGAATCCGCGCCCCCAGTTTCGCCAGCGCGCTCTCTGTCACATCGGTCCCTTCCAGCAGTAGGGCAGGGTCCACGCCGCGCTGTCGCGCCAGGTCCAGCAGGATCAGCGCGTACTGGGCTGGGGTTGAGGTGTTTGCCATGGCCATATATGACCACATTTTGACAACAGATTACCCTGTTCACAAGCCTTTATTGGGCAGATATTGAACACTCGAGCAATTTAAGTGGGCGGCAAGTGGGCTGGCCCAGCGCATCAGGAATCGCAAAGGCCTTGAGGCCTGCGAGCATTACAGCAAGGAGAGGGCACCATGAAACTGCAGTGGTTGGAAGAAACCCCCCGTAAGATCCAGAGTTTTGCCGGCTCGGCCCGTCGCCAGGGCGACGCCGACGACATCGATGACAAGCTGACCGGTGAGCATGTCGACCAGGTAGCGGAGATTTTCTCCACGCCGCTGACCGGCAGCTACAACTGGGATTACACCATCCAGGACAACCGCATCAAGAAGTTGTATGAGCTCGGCAAGGAGCTCAACTGGAACGCGGAGATGGACATCAACTGGGATCGCCCCTGGCCGGAGGAAGACTTCGAGCAGGGCGCGGCGCTGATGAATCTCACGGACTATGAGCCCTACAAGGCGCTAACCGAAGAACAGAAGCGCGAGTTCTGGCTGCACCAGAATTCCTGGAGTCTGTCGCAGTTCCTGCACGGTGAGCAGGGCGCGCTGCTGGTGGCATCACAGCTCGCCTCCTGTGCGCCCACCTTCAACGCCAAGCTCTACGCCGCCTCTCAGACCTTTGACGAGGCGCGTCACGTGGAGGTGTTCAACAAGTACATCCAGCAGCGCATCGGCCTGATGTATCCGATCAACACCAGCCTCAAGAGCATCCTCGACAAGATCCTCACCGACCCGCGCTGGGATCTGAAGTTCATCGGCATGCAGATCATTATCGAGGGCCTGGCCCTGTCGGCCTTCAACACCGCCCGCGAGACCACCCCGGACGAGGTGCTCAAAGACATCATCTACCTGGTGGTGCGCGACGAGGCCCGCCATGTGACCTTCGGCGTGAACTACCTGGAAGAGTTCGTGAAGACCCTGTCCGACGAGGAGAAGGAAGAGCGCGCCCAGTTCGCCTACGAGGCCTGCGTGGTCAGTCGCGAACGCCTGGTGGCCACCGACGTATTCCGGCATTTCGGTTGGGACGT
>JANQGK010000218.1 GCA_028277365.1 Halieaceae bacterium
CACCACGTGTCTCAGCGGCTGTTGCCCGTCCGAGGCGACCTGAGCCAAAGCCCCCCCGCAGTCGACCGGTTTAGCCGGGCGTCAGTTCAGCTGGCGCTCTACTTCGCGACGCAGCACTGACAGAGGCAGGGCACCATTCTTCAACACCACATCGTGAAAAGCCGGCAGGGAGAAGCGCTCGCCCTGGCGTGAGCGGGCCTGCTCGCGCATCTCGAGAATCTCGAGCATGCCCACCATGTAGGCGCAGGCCTGGCCGGGCATGGCGATGTAGCGCTCAATTTCCGAAACCACGTCCGCCCGCGGCCGGCCGGTCTCAGCCAGCATGTAGTTGATAGCCCGCTCACGGGTCCAGCGGTACTGATGAAGGCCGGTGTCCACCACCAGCCGCACAGCGCGGAACATCTCGGCCTGCAGGCGACCGATATCGGTGGCGGGGTCGTGCAGACCCAGCTCCGCCACCAGCCGTTCGGCGTAGAGCGCCCAGCCCTCGGAGTAGGCGCCGATAACATCGGAACGCCGCACCATGGGCAGCCCCGCGGCCAGGTGGCCCGCCGAAAATTGGTAGTGGTGTCCGGGAACGGCCTCGTGAGCCACCAGGGTGCGCATGGCGAAAGGCTGGTGCTGGCTGAGGTCGACGAGGTTCACGTAGAAGTAACCCGGGCGGTTGCCGTCCAGCGCTGCGGGAACGTAATAGGCGAAGGGCGCACCGATTTCCATCTCTTCGGGCACCGGGCGCACCTCCAGCGGCTCAACTTCGTCGATCGCAAACGCCGCGGCGATGCCCTGCTCTACCCGCGCCGCCTCCTCCCGGTACTGGGCCAGCACGTCCTCAGCGCTGCCGGCGGGGGGCCGCTCCGCTGCCAGGGTCTGCAGGCGCTCAATTCGAGTGCCCTTGGCATGGCCCAGCGCCGCCAGGGCCGCGTCCATCTCGCGGCCGATCTCCGCCACCCGGGCGAGGCCCAGTTGATGAATCTCCGCCGCCGTCAGCGTCGTGGTGGTATAAAACTCCAGCAGCGCCTGGTAGTAGGCTTCGCCATCGGGCAGCGCCCAGACGCCCACCGTTGCCGGTGCACGCGCGGCCAGCTTCCACAGGAAGCTGAGGTAGTCCTCGTAGGCGGGGATTACCACCAGCTCCAGCTGTGCAAAGCCGCGGTCCAGCAGGGCCTGCTTACGCAGCGGATCGATATCGGTGGCGGCCACCTGAGACTCGAGGGCCTGGTAGATAGACCATGCTTCCGGCGGCTGTTCCAGCAAGGCCTCGGCCCGGACTATCAGCCGGTTGACAATGATCCGGGGCGGCACCACCCCCATCGCCGCGCGGGCCTCGACGCCCTGCGCTAGGTTGCCCAGGAAGATGGGGATCGCGTCCATACGGTCCAGGAAGCGCAGCGCGCTGTCTTCATCCTCGATGCGCTGGTATTGGGTGAGCACCTCCAACGGCACTTCCTGAGCCCCGGACGTCTGGTTCATCGGGTAGGGTCCGACATAGGCGATATTGCTGAAGTGG
>JANQGK010000223.1 GCA_028277365.1 Halieaceae bacterium
GTCGGCCTCGCTGCCGACGTCGCAGTGCTGGTAGTGGGCCTCCGGCAGGGAGGCTGCCAGCGCAGTGCCTGCGGCATCGTCGATATCGGCCAGCAGCAGCCTGGCGCCCTCAGCGGCCAGCAGTTCGGCGCTGCACTTGCCCAGTCCGCTGGCGGCTCCGGTAACGATACACAGCTTGTCCTTGACTCGGTCCATTGGCACTCCCCGTTTGCATTTATCGCCGGCTGGTGGATCATACGGCGTCTTCGTTTGCCACTGACGCTAGCAGATGCACCGACACAAAACAATCAGAGCTGACGGTATTTACCTGGCCGCGCTGCTGGCGTCGGTCCTCAGCGGCTGCGCGGCAGAATCAGCCCCGCCCTGCCCGTTGCCCGCCTCCGCGGTGCAGGCGCCCAGCGCCGGCTGCCTGGCAATTCTCAACGGCGGCGTACTGCTGGTGGAGAACTTCAAGGGCAGGCTAAGCCCCCCGGGTGGCAGCGCCCACGATGGAGAGAGCGCCCAGTGCACAGCGTTTCGGGAGACCTGGGAGGAGACCGGGCTGATCCTGGAGCCGGAGCAGCTGCTGGACATATTCGATACCGGCTTTCACCTGTACCGCTGCAACCACCACGCGGCCTCAGGCCAAATCGACCCCCCCACGCGCCTCGAGGTGCGCGACGCTTTCTATCTGGCGCCATCGGATTTCGATCGCTGGGAGTGGCGCTTCCCGGGTCAGCAGCAGGTGATTCGCCAGCTGGTGGAGCAGGAGTTGGGCGCGGCTTCTACAGCGCCAGCCCCCTGAGCCCGCGCAGCACCAGAAGCGCCCCCAGCAGCACCAGGCATACGCTGATCACCCGGTAGTAGAAGCCCGTCTCGGAACGCTTCACCAGCCGGTGACCGATGGCCACCCCGATGGGTGCCAGCGGCATCAACACCAGCGACAGTGTCAGGTTTTCCACGACCAGCTGATCCAGGTAGTAATAGGGCGCAAGCTTCACCACGTTGACCACCGCGAAGAAGATGCCCGCTGTGCCGGCATACAACAGCGGCGTCAGACCCTTGGGCATCAGGTACATGCTGAAGGGCGGACCGCCGGCGTGAATGCTGAAACTGGTGAAGCCCGCGACCATGCCGAACAGGCCGCCGGCCACCGGCTTGTGCTCGGAGGCGCTGCCGGCTTTCAGGGTAAACAGTGACTGCAGGCCGAACAGCAGTGAGATCGCTCCCACCATCAGCCGCATCAGGTCGTCGTTGAGCAAGTCCGCTGACAGGTAGCCAAGGCCGATGCCGACCATCGCCCCTGGCAGAAGGATTTGCAGCGCCCGCCGATCGAAGGTGCCCCAGTAGGTCTTTACCACCAGGCCGTCCATCACCACCAGGATGGGCAGCAGAATGGCCGCCGCCAGGGTCGGAGACATGACCAGCGCCATCAGCGGTACGGCCAGCACCGCCATCGGGCCGCCGAAGCCGCCCTTGGCAATGCCGTAGAGCATCACGGCGGGCACGGAACACAGGTAAAACAGTGGATCGGTGAGCATGGCCGGGGATTCTCGGCCACAATCGCCGCCGGTGTCGAGTTTTGCCGGCGATTCCGCGACAATGGCTGCCCCACGACAACAGGGCATCCAAGATGTCAAAAATCGCCGGGGTGCTGGGCGGCCTGGGCCCGGAAGCCACCGTGGACTTCCTGGCCAAACTGGTCGCCGGCACCGATGCCGCCAACGATCAGGACCACGTTCGGCTGCTGATCGACCACAACCCCACCGTGCCCAATCGCCACGATGCGATTGCCGGCCGCGCGCCCAGCGTGGGACCGCAGCTTGCGGAGATGGCCGCCGGGCTGGAAAGAGCGGGCGCCGACTTCCTGGTGATGGTCTGCAATACCGCCCACGCCTATACCGATGAGATTCGCACCGCCGTCAGCATTCCCTTTATCAGTATCGTCGACGTCACCGTGGAGGCGGCAGCCGCAGCGGGCCATCGCCAGGTGGGAGTGATGGCTGCCGAAGGCTGCCTGCGTGCAGCGCTCTACCAGCAGGCGCTGACCGCCGCGGGCTGTGAGCCGGTACTGTGGAGCGACGACGAGCTCGAGTCCTTCATGGCGCTGGTGTACCGCATCAAGGCAGGTGAGCGCGACGAGGACATCCGCAGCGGCGTCAGCCGCCTGGCCACCTCGCTGGTGTTCGGCGGCGCCGAGGCGCTGATTGCCGGCTGCACCGAGATTCCCCTGATGCTTGCGCCCGAGAGTGCGCCGGCACCACTGTTTTCATCCACCGATCTGTTGGTGCAGCGCACCATCGAACTCGCCAAAGCAGACTGAAAGGATACTGAATGCATCTTTCGAGATTTCCCCGCACCCGCCTCGCTCACCTGCCGACGCCGCTGGAGCCCCTGCCGCGCCTGACCGAGGCCCTGGGCGGGCCGACCCTCTACATCAAGCGCGACGACTGCACCGGCCTGGCCAGCGGTGGCAACAAAACCCGCAAGCTCGAATTCCTGATCGCCGATGCCCTCAAACAGGGCGCCGACACCGTCATCACCCAGGGGGCGGTGCAATCCAACCACGCGCGCCAGACTGCCGCGGCGGCGGCCCGGGTCGGCCTGGCCTGTGAGCTGCACTTTGAGAACCGCATTATCGATCCGGACGAGGACTACCTGAACTCCGGTAACGTGTTCCTGGACCGCCTGTTCAATGCCAACATCCAGCACCACCCCAAGGGTGCGGATATGAACGCCATTATGGAGGCGCAGGCGGAGGACCTGCGCAGCGCCGGCCGCAAGCCCTACGTGATACCTGGCGGCGGCTCCAACCCGGTGGGCGCCCTGGGCTATGTCAACTGCGCCATTGAGCTGCTCACCCAGGCCAACGACATGGGTCTTGCGATCGACCGGGTGATCCACGCCACCGGCAGTGCCGGCACCCAGGCCGGCCTGGTGGCGGGGCTGTGCGCCACCAATGCCAATATCCCGGTGATGGGCATCGGGGTTAACGCGCCGGAAGACGTGCAGGTACCGCGGGTCTACGACCTGGCCTGCGCCACGGCCGAGCTGATCGGCGCCCCCGGCTGCGTACACGAGCAGGACGTGGTGGCCAACTGCAACTACATCGGCGAGGGCTACGGCATTCCTACCGAGGGCATGAAGGAAGCGCTCAAGATGCTGGCGCGGCTGGAGGGCCTGCTGTTCGACCCGGTCTACAGCGGCAAGGGTCTGGCGGGTATGATCGACATGATTCGTCAGGGGCAGTTCCAAGGCGAGAACCTGGTGTTCCTGCACACCGGTGGCAGCGCCGCCCTGTTCGGATATCTCGACGAACTGCTCTGAGCACTGACGACAGGCACAGGAGGCGCATAGCGATGAGTGACTGGGATTTCCTGCGGGTGGAGCGCGACGGTCGCGTGCTCACCGTACACTTCGACTCCGGCTCAGAGGTCAACAGCCTCAGCAATGCCCTGATGCGCGAGCTGACTTCACTGGCCCGGGAAATCCAGGACGACAGCGAACTGAGCTGTGTCATTCTCACCGGCCGCGCCGACACCTTTACCGCCGGTATGGACCTGCGCGACCCGGAGCTGGCCGCGCTAAAGCGGCTGACGGTTGCAGAAAAGCGCACCCTGCTGAAACTGGGTCCGGCCATGTGCTCCGCCTGGGAGGCCATAGAGGCGGTCACCGTGGTGGCCATTGAGGGCATGTGCATCGGCGGCGGCATGGCGCTGGCGGTGTCCTGCGACTGGCGGGTGGCTTCCCAGGAAGCCACGCTCTACGTGCCGGAGCTGAAACTCGGCATGAACATGAGCTGGCAAAGCGTGCCTAGATTCGTCAACCTGATCGGCCCTGCCAAGACCAAGCAGCTGTTGCTGCTGGCGGAGCGTATACCCGCCGACACGGGCCTGGACTGGGGCCTGGTGGACTACTTGGCGGAACCGGGTGAAGCGCTGGCGCGGGCCAAAGTGTTGGGTAAACAGCTGGCGGCCATGCCGCCGGTACCACTGCGCATGGCTAAACGTGCCATCAATGCCAGCGCCAACGCCCTCAACGACGCCACCAGTTTCATGGACGCCGACCAGTTCCTGCTGGCCCAGGGCATGGAAGACGCGGTCGAAGGCGCGCGGGCCTTCTTCGAACAGCGCGAGCCCGAATTTCGCGGCGACTAGTTCAGGGAAGGCTCCGCTAGGCGCGCGCGCTGACGAACCAGGTGGCGCCCTCCAGCACCAGGGTCTTACCGTCGTAGTACGGCACCAGCGCCTCGGCGATGGATTCCCGCACCTGCTGGCGCACCTCCTTCGGCTGGTCGGCCAGCAGCCGGCCCACCGGCCCGATCTGCACCAGCTCCCGCACCTGGTCCGCCAGGGTCTCGCCCTCGCCCCAGTGCAGGGTGATGGGCTGGGGGTGGATGTCGATACTGTGAAAACCGGCCCTGTCGAGAATCCCCTGCACCCGGGCCGGGTCGGCAAAGGCAAAGGGGCCGGGCTCTAGCGGCTGCGGCGGGGGCGGCGGCGGGACGTACTGCAGCGCCGCCTGCAGCGCCAGCCAGACCCAGGGATTGTCCTTGAGGGACTGCCAGCAGGCGAACAGCAGTGGCGCACCCGGCGCCAGCGCGCGGTGCAGGTTGCTGAAGGCGGCCTCCGGGTCGTCGAAGAACATGACCCCGAAGCGGGAAAACAGCAGGTCGAAGCTGGCTGGCGCAAAATCGTGCACGGCGGCATCCGCCTGCAGGAACTCCAACTGCTCATCCACATCGGCCGCCCTCTGCCTGGCCACCTCCAGCAGCGGCCCGGAGATATCGACGCCGGTCACCTTTGCGCCCGCTCCCAGCCGCCGGGCCAGCAACAGGCTCTGGCTGCCGCCGCCGCAGCCCACATCGAGGGCGGCGCGCGCGCCCTCGGGCGGTGCATGCTCCAGCAGCAGCTCGGCGATCGGCGCCAGCAGCCGCGACATCATGTCGTCGTAACTGGCCCAGCGCTCGCCGGCCTCGCCGTTCCAGTAATCGATCTGCTCGCTGTTGGCAGTCATGACAACTCCGTGAGGCTGTTGTTAGGGTCGTCCACTTCCCAGTAGCCGCGCAGGGCCTCAAGCTCGCCGGCTACTGGGAAGTGGACGACCCTAACAACAGCCTCACGGAGTTGTCATGACTGCCAACAGCGAGCAGATCGATTACTGGAACGGCGAGGCCG
>JANQGK010000008.1 GCA_028277365.1 Halieaceae bacterium
CTTGGCCAGGGCTGGTCTTCGCTGCGAGTCTCAGTAATCACCGTGCCTGCCCGGGACAGGGAGCCCGTGGCAGTATCGACCTCAAACAGGTGCAGACCGCTGTCGCTCCAGTTGTACCAGGCCCAGGGGTCGCTGCCGTCCTGGCCCTCGCTCAGCTCATCGTGCCGTAGCACCGGCAACGCCACCCGGTAATTGCCCGCGGTTTCCAGCAGGGTCAGCGCGTGGTGGTCGTACAGGGCCGGGCTGTCGCTGCCGCGCCGGCCGATGATCTCGCTGCCCAGTTCCAGGGGCTGGGTCGGATCCGCCACGTCGAACAGGGCCACTTTAATACCTTGCACCAGGGGCAGTTCTGCCTCGGGAACCTCTCGCCCCACACCCAGCAGCAGGGTCTCCCCCAGGGGCTGCAACAGCGTGGAGAACCCGGGAATCTCGAGTTCACCGGTGATGCGCGGGTCTTCCGGGTCGCCGAGGTCCAGCACGTAGAGCGGGTCGATGATCTCGAAGGTAACCAGGTAGGCGCGCTCACCGAGGAAGCGTGCGGCGTACAGGTCCTCACCGGGCTTGCCGATATGGGCGGGGCGATCCGCATTGGGCAATTGGGCGACGGTCTCCAGGCGGGAACCGTCCGCTGATTCCCGCAAGATGGAGAGGTGGTGGCGACCGAAGTCCTCCTCAGTGGAGCTGACGCCCCCGTCATCCTCCGCCTCCATCACCGGCAGCGGGAAGATCGAGGCCACCCAGTTGCTGCTGACTACCCGTAAATCACCGCTCTGCTCCGACATGAGAAAAGCGGGATTGCCGGTGCCGAGGTAGCCGGGCACCTCGCCGGAGGCGCGGTACTCCGGGCGTCCGTCAGCAAGACTGATCTTGTGAACCAGGGTGGTGTCGGCGCTGGTGCCGGCGGTGATGTAAAGACTGTCGCGGGAGGCGTAGAACCCACTGGCGAAGGTATTCAGGCAGATCGAGTCGATCCGGTCCGGCGCCTCCAGGTCGATGGCGGTCACCGTAATGAGACTGCCACTGGGGCCGGGCAGCGTAAGCCCGTCAAACTGCGGGTTGGGCAAGTAGCAGTCAGCGCCCTCCAGCAGCTCTTCCGCGGTGCCACCGTCGCGCATCAGGTCGGGCAAGAGCGCAGCCAGCGGCGTCGCCTCGACCAGTGCCCGGTTCGAAGCAATCTGGTCCTCGCTCGTCGGATACTGCAGCAGGCCGTCGATGGCCGGCGAGTAGCGGGTCACCAGATACAGCGTGTTGTCGATGCGCCGCGACGTCAGCAGGCTACCCTGAATGGTCAGGTTCCAGCTCGCCTCGGGCAAAGCCGGCGTGCTGACGTCCCAGACGCGAACCTCGGTGTTCCAGCCCTGCCAGAGGGCGTCGACGGCAAAGCCGTACCAGGCCACAGGTCCGTTGTCGTCGCCGACGCTGACCAACTGCTTCGCGGCGGCCGATTCGTACAAATACAGCCCCCGGACCTGGCTTTCCGGTTCCAGCGTAATCCGCGCCACCTCCTCCGCCGCCGGCGTCTCGGGGTCGGTTTGCAGCAGGTGAATGACCGATTCCGAAGGCTCATCGGCGAATAGTGTGCTTGCCGCCAGTGGGCCGAAGTAGGTGCCATAAACGTCGTCCAGCACGTAGAGAATGCTGCCGTCGTATTTCACCAGGTCGGCCTCGTCCACCCCGGCCTCCTGAAGATTGGTACTGGAGAAATTGTCAGCGCCCCCCGCCCCGGGTGCTCCCAGATCGTCTCCATCGGGCACGAACGCCTCACCACTACTCAAGTGCGGCGCGCGAGTGAGTCCCTGCGCCAGGCTCTCATGCAATTCCTCGTCACTGCTTGCTGGTGCCAGCAGGCCCAGCGCCTCAATCGGCGGCTCCGGGCTGACGCCCCCACCTCCTCCGCCACCGCATCCGGCGAGTCCCAGTGTAATAAACAGCGTAACTGCCGTTAGATGATAATGACCCATGACCAACTCCTGACCCGTTATTACTTGACGTTTTCACGTACCTTAACGCCGCCTCCCCCGAGCGGGCTGTAGGAAAACTGCGAGAAAATGTGTTTTTCTGTTAAGCAACGGCTGCGAGTGGCCGGGCCGCGATCGGCCGGGCCCGGGGCAGAGGGATGGGCGCTACACTTTCTAACAGTTCGCAAGATTTGTTAACGGAATTCCGGGCCGGGCTGTGCCAAGCTTGGGTGATGAAAGCCTTCCGTTATTGGCGCGAAGCAATGCCGCCCGTGCTGTTCACTCTATGTCTGCTGCCCGCGCCCGCCCGGGCCGAGCCGGTGGAGTGCATCACCTCCTCGGAGCCGTCGACAGCCGAGCAAACGCTGCCGAGCTGTGAGGCGCTGTTCCCCGAACACCTCTATACCGACGCGCAAAGCCCGTGGCGTGTCGGCTTCGGCGCCGGCTACGGGCAGCGCAGTAATCCGCTGCTCGGCGGTGACGACATTCCGATCTACGGCATCGTGCAGCTGTCCTATTTCGGCGAGCACTTCTTTTTCGACAACGGCGATGTCGGCTGGATGATGGCCGAGGGCCGGAACTGGAACCTCAACCTGATCGCCGGCGTCGGCGGCGAGCGCAGCTTCTTCTCCTTTCTTAACGACGCGTCCATCAGCTTTGGTCCCGGCCTTGACGGCGGCGCCGGCGGAGTCCCGGACGGCGAACAAACCGTCGAAGTGGAAGCGCCCGACCGCGACCTGGTCATCGACGGCGGCCTGGAGCTGATCTGGGAGTTGGGCGGGAGCGAGGTTTTGCTGCAGGCACTGAACGACATCAGCGGCAAGCACGACGGCCAGGAGGTATGGCTGAGCTGGGGCGCGCCGCGGCGCTGGGGCGCCTGGGAGTTCAACCCATCGGTGGGAGTGACCTGGATGAGCGAGCGGGCCGCCGACTACTACTACGGAGTGCGCGCCAGCGAGGCGCAGCCCGGGCTGCCCGCCTATCAGGCTGACGCGGCCTGGAACCCCTTCCTGCGCTTCACCCTCAGCTACAGCTTCGACTCGCACTGGCACCTGGTGTCGGTGTTCCAGCATGAAAAGCTGGACGGCACCATTAAAGACAGCTCCTCGGTGGTCGATGACGAGGTGACTACCGGCTTCGTGGGGCTCTACTATGAGTTTTAAGAGAACGAGTTCCAGGCCTGTGAGTTCCAAGTGCTGCCTGATCCTGTTGGGGCTGGCGCTGTGCTTGAGCCTGTCCGCCAGTGCGGAGCCGGGCGACCCCGTGCTCACCGCGCGGCCCGGGCTGTGCATCATCAAAGACCCGGAGACCCGGGAATGCCGCATGGGCGTGCTGTTGAGCTGGACGGCGCGGCCGG
>JANQGK010000058.1 GCA_028277365.1 Halieaceae bacterium
GACAGCGCCGTGGCCTGGCCGATGACCTGGCGCTCGACCCCTACACTCTGGGCCTCCATGCGCTCGGCGGCGCCAAAAGCCACCTGGCCGGCGGGAGTAATCACATAGCTGTGGCCGTGGCGCTCAAACAAGAGGGTGCCGAGCTGTTCCTCCAGGCTGCGAATGCGGCGAATCACCGTGGCGTGATTCACGTCCAGCTCTCTCGCGGCGCCACTCATTGAGCCGCTGCGGGCCACGGCGAGCAAAAACCTCAGGTCATCCCAATTCAGCATATGTGCAAAATTTCCGATTTAATGTGCGGTTTATGTGAATCCTTGTAGTAATTTGCACAGTATACTGCATTGCAGGTTCGGTACCTACTGTGGGCCGGCCTGAAGTAAGACAACGATCCATTCCATAGTTAGGGTAAACGTTATGTCTATTTCCACACTTGTACGTGGCGCCGGCGCTGCGGCGCTTCTCGCCACGCTTTCCACCCCCGCCCTGGCGGGTCCCAGTGAGGCACTGGCTGGCTGTAAGGCTGAGATCGCCCAGGATTCGCGCCTGGCTCAGTACCAGAGGGTTCAGCAGAGCACTGACAAGATCCGCACCCGCGGTCGCTACACCAACTTCGAGATCGACGTGAACGCGAAAAGCGCTGACGGCGTCGTCACCGAATACGTGGCCACCTGTAAAGCAAGTGGCAGCGGCAAGGTGAAAGAGATGGAGCTGGTCCAGATCGGCGGTGCTGCCGACGCTCAGGTCGCACAAACCAAGTAGCAGACTTATCCGGCGGCCTCGATAGGCGGGGCCGTACTGAACAGGGCGACGCTCCCTATTAGGGAGCGCGCTTGTTGTTCAGCATCGGTAAGACTCCTCCCGGTGCCGCGATCGCGGCGCTGGGGCAGTTTGGCCTGAACTTCCGTGGGTCACGGTGCTGCTTACGCAGCGCCGAGGGCTTGTTTTTTCCGGCTTCCCCGGCTTTCCGAACGCTAATCGGCGACGTGCACCAGCTGCTTGCCGATATTGTCGCCGGCGAACAGCGCCATCAGGGCGTTGGGCATCTGTTCAAAGCCTTCCATCATCGTTTCCTTGCTGATGAGGTCACCTATGGCCACATGCTTCGCCAGATACCCAATCGCCTCGCCAAAACGCGGCAGATAATCGAGCACGATGAAACCTTCCATGCGGGAGCGGCGGAACACCAGGTTGAAGTAGTTCTTGGGACCGGGGATGTCGCCGGCCAGGTTGTAGCGGGAAATACCGCCGCAGATTACCACCCGGGCGTTGTCGGCAATGTTCTCCAGGGCAATATCGAGGATTTCGCCGCCGACGTTGTCGAAGAAGATGTTGATGCCGTCGGGGCATAGCTCCTTCACCCGGGCTGCCTGGTCTTCCTCCCGGTAGTTGATGGCCGCGTCAAAGCCCAGCTCGTTGACCAGGAAATCGCACTTCTCCTGACTGCCGGCAATACCCACCACCTTGCTGGCGCCGTTTAGCCTGGCCAGCTGTCCCACCACCGAGCCGGTGGCTCCGGCGGCACCGGAGACCAGCACCACATCGCCTTCCTTGGGCTGGCCGATTTCCATGAAGCCGAAGTAGGCCGTGAGGCCGGTAATGCCGAGTACCGACAGGGGCGCCGTGATCGGCACGCCCTCCGGGACAGGGTTCAGCGGAATGTCCTTGCCGTTGCTGACCGCGTATTCCTGCCAGCCGAAGCCCCCGGACACAAGGGTACCCACCGGGAATTTCTGGTGATTGGATTCGATGACGCGGCCGATGCCATTGCCGCGCATCACATCACCGATTTCCAGAGGCGCCACGTAGTCCGCGCGGTTCTCCATCCAGCCTTTCATGGCCGGGTCGACGCCCAGGTACATCACCTGCACCAGCACCTCACCGTCACCGGGAGTGGGCACCTCACTCTCGACCAGTTTGAAGTCGTCGTATGCGAGGTCGCGCCCCAGGGGTCGTTTATCGAGCAGGAACTGCCGGTTCATAGTGCACCTTCTTTGAGTTGTTGGCGGAGAATGTCCTTACGCACCTTGCCGCTGGGAGTGCGCGGCAGGTCGTCAACGAGGACCAGTCTTTCGGGAAACTTCTGTTTGGCCAGGCCACAGCTGTCGGTGAACGCGGCGATGTCCGCAAGCGTCGGCGGCCGCTCTCCGCGGGGGATGACCACTGCGCATACCCCTTCGCCCAGGCGCTCATGGGGCGTGGCCACCACCGCCGCCTCGGCGATGGCCTCATGGCGGTGCAGCACATCC
Organism: Halieaceae bacterium; assembly: GCA_028277365.1. GTDB lineage: Bacteria > Pseudomonadota > Gammaproteobacteria > Pseudomonadales > Halieaceae > JANQIO01. Next base: position 2,247 of record JANQGK010000058.1, read on the forward strand.
TCGATTTCCTTGGCGGACAGGTTTTCGCCGCCACGAATGATAATGTCCTTCTTGCGGTCGGTGATCAGTACCGAGCCCTCGGCGGTAATACGGCCGATATCCCCGGTGAGGAAGAAGCCGTCGGCAGTGTGGGCGGCGGCGTTCTGCTCCGGGTCGGCATAGCCCAGCATCATGCCCGGGCCGCGGGCGGCGATTTCACCGTCTACGCCAGCCGGCAGGGGCCGGCCGTCGTCATCGAGAATCCGTACTTCGAAAGCGTAGAGCTGGCCATCGGTGGTGGCGGCCAGTTCCGGGTTGTCTCGCCAGCCGTAACTGACCAGCGGCACCTCGGTACTGCCATAGACCCGCACGGTAATGCAGTTGTCCAGCACCCGGTAGGCGCGGCGCACCAGCTCCGGCGGCACGCCGGCGCCGCCACAGCTGAACTGACGCATGCTGGGCAGCCCGTCGCCGCGGCGCTCGGCGGCATCCAGCAGCTCGGCCAGAAACGGCGTGGCACCGACAGTCATGGTACCGCCCACCCGGTGGATGTAGTCGATGGCGGCATCGGCATCCCAACGCGCCATCAGCGCCGAGCGGGCCTCGCTCATGAAGCTCATGTTGATGCCGCTGGAGTAGCCGGTGATGTGGGTCACCGGCGAGGGCATGACCATGACGTCGTCAGCACTGATTCCGGAATGGCGAATCGAGCACTGTTGCACGTAGTTGAGCGTGTTGTGGCTGTGCAGCACCGCCTTGGGAAAACCGGTGGTGCCGGAAGTATAGAGACGGCACTTGGGCAGGTTGGGGTCGATCTCCGGCAGCGACTCGAGCGCGGCGGGTTCGCGGTCGACCAGGGTCTCAAAGCGGGTGACGCCCGGGTAGTCTGCCTCGGCGCGCACGCTGACGATGTGCTCGAGAGCCGGCAGCGCCGGCGCCAGTTCCAGCAGCATATTCACATAGTGAATGGAGCGGAACTGCTCCGGCACAAATATCAGGCGGGTGGCGGCGTCATCGAGGATGTAGCGCAGCTCGGCGCCCCGGTAGATCGGCACGATGGGGTTGACCACCAGCCCCAGGGCCGCGGCGGCAATGTCCAGCGGCACCGCTTCGCGCCAGTTGGGCAGCTGAAAGCTGACAACGTCGCCCTGCTTAAGGCCCAATTCGCGGAAAGCCGCGATCAGCCAGCGCGCCTCCAGGGCCAGTTCACCGTAGGTGGCATCGGGTTCGTCTTCCAGGAAGATGGCGACCCGGTCGGGCTGCTCGGCCGCCTTGCGCCAAGCCTCCAGAGCGATGGTGGTATTCGCCCAGTGGCCGCCGTCACGGGCGATCCTCGCCGGCAGCGCGGCCTGCCAACTGCCAGTCATAACGTCAGCCTCGGGCGCCGGGGCGCCAGGTGCGCTCACGCGTTCAGGTATTTATCGAGCGTCTGGTGGAAGTGGCGGATGCGAACTTCCTGGTAGTTGGCCAGCGTCACCGCACCCTTCTTGGAGGCTTTCATGCCTTTCTGCACCTGCGGCAGGTTGGAGGCATCCTGGTCGAAGATCCGCGCCAGCCCCTCGCCCATCACATCGGAGGCCTTGGAGAAGGGCTCGTCGATTTCCAGGCGCACGGTGGGGGCGTCCTCCGGGCGCTCCCCGCCGTCCGGGTAAGGCGTGAGGAAGAAGATATCCATGATGCAGCTGTTCACGTCGTCACCGTTGGGGCGGTGGCGGTAGGTCAGCACCGGGCCAAAGCCCGCCCAGGGGGCGAAGTTGGGGAACAGCAGGTAGAGCGTGGAGTCCATCAGCTCGGACTTGGTGGCGTAGCCCTCCAGCGTCTCGCTGTGCATGGGCTGGAAGGCCTCGCTGTTGATGCCGGCGATGGTGTCGCGGGCGCGGGACTTCACCGCGGTCTCCGAGTCATCGTCGGTGTCCCCCACCAGCACCGAGGTGCCGAGCATGGTATTCACACTGTCCTGCTCGTCGTACTGGTCTTCGTGGCTGGGATTGACGATGGCCGAGGGGGTAATGGTACGGCTGACGTGATCTCCCCAGACGTCGTACTGGGAGTTATCGATCCCCTGGTAGGGCATGATCTGCGGATGGGTGGCGATGGCGTGGTAGGACTCAATAAACGCCTCCAGCACTGCTTTCCAGTTGGCGCCGATGACCTTCTGCACGTGCATCGAGATGTAGCGCTGCTCGTGGTTCCAGCGCTTGAAGTGCTCCGGCAGCACGCCCATGTACTCGTCCAAAGGCTGTGCATTCTCGTCCATATTGATCAGCACCCAGCCCGCCCAGGTATCCACCTTGACCTCCGGCAGGGAAAACTCGCCCTTGTCGATGTGCGGGAAATCCCACTCGCAGGGGGCGCCCTTGAACTCGCCGGACAAGGCCCAGGAAAAGCCGTGATAGGGGCAGCGCAGCTCCGGACTGTTGCCGGCGCCGCGCTTCAAGGCCCGGCCGCGGTGCAGGCAGGAGTTGTGGTAGGCCTTCAGCTCACCGGTCTCAGTGCGGGTGACCAGGATCGAGAAGTTGGCGATGTCGTAGACGAAGTAGTCGCCGGTGTTGGCTACCTGACTCTCACGGCAGGCCATCTGCCAGGTCTTCGTCCACAGCTTCTGCACCTCCAGGTCGAAAAATTCCCGGGAGGTCCAGCGGTCGATGGGCAGGTCGTCGCTACCAAGATAGGTATTGGTGTTCTCACGCAGGGCGGCCGGCACCTCGACTTCCTCGAGGTCCAGCAGGTCCTGGAACCCGTAGGACGGGTTGCGGGCCTTGGTCTGTTCTTCGGTCAGTTTCACTTTCTCGTTCATATTGCCTCCTGCTAGCTCTTCTCTCGCCTAGCGCTGCAGTATGGTGACTGCACTGATACCCGGGGCACCGTAGACATGGCTGTAGGCCAGCTTCGGGTCGCCCAGTACCTGGCGCGCACCCCCTTCACCGCGGAGTTGCACCACGTTCTCATGGATTTGCCGCAGTCCGGATGCACCGATGGGTTCGCCGTTGGCGAGGCAGCCCCCATCGGTATTGACCGGCAGTCGACCGTCAATTCGTGTTTCGCCGTTGAGCAGCATATGCTCCTGTTCACCGTCTTCGCAGAACCCGTTTTCCGCCATGTGCATGATCTCGGCGCCGGACTCGGTGTCCTGGAGCTGGGCCACATCGATATCGCCAGGGCCGACGCCTGCCATCTCGAAGACGGACCTCGAGGCGTCGACGGTGGGCCCGCCGATATGTTCCAGCGCCTGGGAGGGAGCGAACACCTCGAAAGAACCGTAGCGCCGTGAGCGCAGCGCCGCGCCGCGAATCAGTACCGGTTTGTCAGTGTACTGCCTGGCCCTGTCGGCGCGGCACACAACCAGCGCCACACCCCCTTCAGAAGGCGAACAGAACATGAACTTGGTGAGCGGGTCATTGACCATCATGGAGCTGAGGATCTCTTCCTCACCGATGGGCGTCTGCCGCCAGGCGTGGGGGTTCTTCGCGCCGTTTTCGAAGGCCTTCTCCGCCACCTTGGCCAGGGCGCGGGAAGTGATGCCGAAATCGTGCATGTACTTGGTGATCTTCATGGCGAAGAACTGGGTGGTCAGCATCAGACCGGTCTCACCGTACCAGGCGCCGATCCCCAGACTCTTGGGGTCGGCGTTAAAGGCGCCGCGCTCGTGCTTGTCGAAGCCCACCACCAGGCCGATATCGAATTCACCGGACTTGATCGCGTTATAGGCCGACATCAGCGAGCTGCCGCCGGTGGCGCAGCCGTTGGCGACGTTGGTGAAGGGCAGGCCGGTGAGGCCCAGCTCATTCACCAGCGAGCCGGCGCTGCCGGCACTGTGGCTGCCGCCGTAGGCGAACTGCATATCTTTGAAGTCCACACCGGCGTCCTTGAGGGCGGCGCGGGCGGCATAGGCGCCCTGCTGCATACCGCTGCGCTCGGGGGTGCGACCGAAGGGATGGATACCAATACCAACAATGGCGACGTCCATGCTTACCGGCCCTCCGTGCTGCCGGGCCCGGTCACCGGTCGGAATGCGAAGCTGATCAGCTCGGAGCCGTCCTCCTCCCGCCGGAAGGGGTAGAACACCACCTCCATATCCATGCCGATCTCGAGCTTGGACGGGTCGTTTTCCGTCAACCGGCCTTCCGCGCGAACACCACCGGGCAGCTCCACGTAGCCGACGCCGTAGGGCTGGAAAGTCTCCTGGGTTTCGCCGCTGTTGTAGGGCGTCTTGGGCATGAAGCGCTGCACGGTGTACGTCCACAGGGTGCCGCGGCGCGGCAGCTCCTCGAGCTTGACGTTGGTGGAGCAGCAGGCGGGGCAGCTATCCTGGGCCGGGAAAGTCGCGCGGCCGCAATCCTGGCAGCGCGAGCACAGCAGTGCCGGGTTATCCGAGGGCCAGGTGAACAGGCCGTCGCCGATGGGCCGGGCCGTTCCTGTATCGAAGCCGCTGTCGTAAACAGTGGCCGGTGCGTCTAGGGACATGAGCGCTTCCATGGACGAGCCGGTTGATCAGCCCATCACCTGTTATTGTTTAGTGTTGTGAAGTACCGGGTGATCATTCATAGTAGCAGCCCAAAATGCTAAAAAACAGTATGGCTTGTTTCTTTTCTGCCGCGCTGCCAATCCGCCCCGCATCTGACCGGAGACGCCTATGTCGACCCTGGACGAGCTCGCCATCCGCGACCTGAACGCCCGCTATATCGATGCCGTAAACCGCTATCACGCTGACGACTGGATCGCGACCTGGTCAGATTCGGCCACCTGGGACCTGATGGGTCACGTGGTGGAGGGCAAAGAAGCCATTCTCGCCACCTGGCAGGGGGCCATGGCGGGCTTTGAGATGGTGATCATGATGCTCAGTTCCGGCACCATTCAGACGTCCGGTGAGCAGGCCACCGGCCGTTGGTACCTCACCGAGCATCTGGTGCCCGGGGAGGGCGATGCCAATATGACCCTGGGTGTCTATGACGACGAATACGGCCTCGAGAAAGGTGGCTGGGTATATACCCGCCGCAGTTACCAGGTGATCTACCAGGGGCCGCCGGACCTCTCCGGGAACTATATTCCCTTCCGCCCCTAGCCGGGCGCCCCTAGCCGGGCGCTCCTGAGCTCTCAGGTTCCGACCGGCGCTTCAGGCGCGCACCAGTGCGCCGCCGTCCACCGCCAGGCCGTGGCCGCTGATGAAGTCCGCGTCCCGGGAGGCCAGGAACAGGATGGCCCGGGCGATGTCCTCGGGCTGGCCCCAGCGCCCGGCGGCGCTCTTCTCCACCCAGAAATCCCGGAAGGCGGCATCACTCTGCACCAGCTCGCGGGTGATGCCGGTGACGATGGCCCCCGGCAGAATGTAATTGACGGTAATGCCCTGCTTGCCCACCTCGATGGCCAGGCTCTTGCTGAAGCCCGCCACGCCGTGTTTTGAGGCGGTGTAGGCGCCCATACCCTCGTTGGCCATGAGCGCCGAGACCGAGGCGATATTGACGATGCGCCCGGCAGGCGTGGCTGCCAGCAGGGGAATGGCCTCCCGGCTGAGGCGAAACATGGCCCGCAGGTTGACGTTCAGCGCCGCGTCCCACATCTCGTCTTCGGTCTCGGCAAGGCTGGCTACCGGACAGATACCGGCGTTGTTGATCAGCACATTGAGTCCACCCAGCACTCCCTCGGCCTCGGAGACGATTTTTGCCGGCGCCTCCGCCGCCGCGACGTCCTGTACCAGGGTGTTGATGCCGTGCTTGCCGAGGCTTTCCAGGCCGTCGGGATTGAGGTCTACCGCCAGTACCGCGGCGCCGGCCTCGTGAAAGGCTTCCGCGGTGGCGCGGCCGATGCCGTCACCGGCGCCGGTGACCAGCACCCGATAGTCGGAATAGTCGTAGTCGATGCGCATGGCGGCCTCCCCGGGTCTATTCGTCGGCGATCTTGATGATCAGCTTGCCGGTGTTGCGGCCGTCAAACAGCATGTGGAAAGCATCCAGGGCGT
>JANQGK010000086.1 GCA_028277365.1 Halieaceae bacterium
CAACTGCAGCGACAAGCTGGCGGTGGCCATCGGCTGCGAAATCCTCAGTGTGATTCCCGGCCGGGTATCCACCGAGGTCGACGCACGCCTGTCCTTCGACACCCAGGGCACCATCGAGCGGGCCCGCAAGCTGATTAGCCTGTACGAGGCGGCGGGCATTGGTCCGGACCGCATCCTCATCAAGACTGCCTCCACCTGGGAGGGTATTCGCGCCGCGGAGCAGCTCGAGCGCGAGGGCATCAATTGCAACCTCACCCTGCTGTTCAGCTTCGAGCAGGCTGCGGCCTGCGCGGACGCCGGGGTCTACCTGATCTCGCCGTTCGTGGGCCGCATCCTCGACTGGTACAAGGCCAACACCGACCGGGTGATCGAAACCGCCGACGACGATCCCGGCGTGCAGTCAGTCACCCGCATCTACAACTACTACAAACAGCATGGCTACAAGACTGTGGTGATGGGTGCGAGCTTCCGCAACACCGGCGAGATCGAGGCACTGGCTGGCTGTGATCGTCTGACCATCAGCCCCCAGCTGTTGGAGGAACTGGCCGCAGACAGCGGCCAACTGCCGCGCCGTCTGGTGCCGGATGCGATCAACGGTAGCGAGGATCGGATAGACTTACCTGAGGGCGACTTCCGCTACGCGGTCAACGCCGACGCCATGGCGACCGAGAAACTGGCGGATGGCATTCGCAATTTCGTGGCTGACCAGCTCAAGCTGGAGCAGCTACTCGCAGACTTCGACGGTTGAAACGATGATCCGGTCCCTGATTTCCCTGTTTTCCAAGCCTGACGAAACAGACCAGGCCGAGCACCGCCACCAGCTCGACCTGGCCGCCGCCGCACTGATGATCGAGATGACCCGCGCCGACTACGTGGTGGGTTCCGAAGAACAGCAGGTGCTCAAGCAAATCCTCGGCGACGCCCTCGAACTGGGCGAAACCGAAATCACCGAACTGCTTGAGCTAGCGGGCCAGCGCGCCGATCGCGCCACCTCGCTGTACGAGTTCACACGCCTGATCAACGACCACTACAGCGCCGAGGAAAAACTCACCCTCATTGAGTGCATGTGGCGGGTGGCCTACGCCGACGGCGACCTGGACAAGTACGAGGAACGCTTGATCCGCCAGGTGTCAGACCTGATTCACGTGCCCCACAGGGCATTTATCAGTGCCAAGCTCGCGGTATCAGAGGCTATGGGTGCCGGCGGCCAGGCGCTGCCGGCCAGCGACTGAGCATCAGTCGGGCTTCTGCTCCAGGGCTGTCATAAGGTCCTGAAAACGCTCACGGTTCTCCTCACTTAGGTCCATCAACACCCGGTGGGCCTCGATCACCTTTTCGCGCACCACTTCCGGTTCATCGTTGACCGCGGGGATCTCCCGGATCACGGTACCGTCGACCACACTCTCCTGGCGAATGTCGAACAGCTTGCCGAACGCCATGCTTTGCAGCAGCCGGTTGATGCCGTTGCTGCAGGAGTAGATTACCGGCCGCAGGCCGAACTGCTTGCGCACCCGCAGGGCCAGCTTGGCGAGCACGCCCAGCGTGGTGCTGTCTATGCCTTCGGCCTCGCAGAGGTCCACCATGACGCTCTCGAACTCCGGATCGGCGTACATGTGTTCCAGGTAGTCGTCGATGGAACTACAGAGATTGACGCGCACGTCGCCGACCAGCTTCAGCGCGTAGGCGCCGTGGTGGTCCGCTGCCAGGATTCTTCCCTCCGTCATGGTGCCCGCCCTATGCCTTGCGCTCCAGGTAAAGCGCAGCGATATCGTCGGGGATCGTCTCGATCTGGTCGAGGCCGAGGCGATGAGACACCTGCAGGGGCGTCCGCAGGCCACCGGAGAACGCCTCCAGGAAAAAACGCTCCTTGTCCACCAGGTTGTCCGGCGGCAGGATCTCCAGAATGCCGTCGGTAAATAGCGCCAGCATGAACTGCGCCGGCAGCTCGATGGCGTGCTCCTCGTACTCGGCATCCTCCATGATGCCCACCGCGGTGCCCGCCCCGTGCAAGTAGGTGGCGCCCTTGGGCGTTACCAGTACCGGCAGCGGCAGATGACCAGCAATACTGTAGCGCAGCGTACTGCGATCGAGGTCGATCACCCCCATCACCACGGTGGCAAACTTACCGATGCCGAGTTCCAGCAGGTCGCGGTTGGCACGCTCCAGCATCTCCACCGGGTTCATGATGGTGTAGTCGTCCCGATGAATGAAATCGGAGCGCTTGCGCGCCAGCAGGTTCTTGAGCAACACGGTCACGAAGGCCGACGAGGAGCCGTGGCCCGACACATCGGAAATCACGAACACCGCATGGCCTTCGCCGACCCGGAAATAATCTGTGTAGTCGCCGCTGAGGTACAGGGAGGGAATCACCGAGTGGCTAAACCGATAGCCGTCGATATCCACGGGTGACTGCGGCAGCATGCGCATCTGCACATGGCGGCCCGCCTGTTGGTCCTGCTCCAGCACCTGAACTGTGCCACGCAACTCGGCGTTGGTGCCCTCCAGCTTGGCGCGATAGGCGGCGTTCTCGCGCCGCAGGCGGCTTTCGCCGGCGCAGCGCGCGACTGAGGACAGCAGCGCATCCCAGTCATCGATCGGCTTGTGGAAAAAATCCCGGAAACCCAGGCGCAGGGCAGTCATTACGTCGACGACCTGCTCGTGGGAGGACAGCATGATGGCGGAGACTTCCTGCTGGCGCTCACTCAGGACCTCGAACACGCCCTCCCAGGAAATATCCGGCAGGTCGAGGTCGCACAGCACCACATCGACGTCGTCGTCGATGTCACCATCCAGTGAGGGGTCAACCTGTTCGGAGATCTCGACGTAGTACCCCTGCGCCACGAGCCGGTCGGCGATAGCGTTGGCAGTCTGGGCATCTTTCTCAAGCAGCAGTATCTTGCCGCTCTGCTCAGCCATAGGCGTGCTACGTCCTGATACGTCGCAGCACACTACTCCGGAGGTATTGGGGCTGCAAGTCAGGTGCAGTGAATCTGCCAAGAATTTCACAAACTGGCGGTATCACTCCTCCCAGTCAAACTCCTCTTCGAAATCCGAGAAAGAATCCTCCACCACGCCACCTTTGACGAAATACTCGCGCTGCTGCAGGTAGGCGTCGCGAATGAATATATAGCGATCACCGGTGATCAGGTCCTCGGCGGCAGTGAGAGCGGCCCGGTTATCGACAATCTCCGCCGCGAACAGCCAGTTGCGGGTCACACTGTCGTTAACCTGCCACTGCAGGGATGCCACGGTGTCAAAGGCGGTACCGGTGGCACTGCGAGCCGTTCGCGGACCGAGGAAGGGCACCATAAGGTAGGGGCCGGAACCCACACCCCAGATCGCCAGGGTATGGCCGAAGTCGGTGCGGTAGGGGGCAATACCCATTTCCGAGGCCACGTCGACAAAGCCAAACATGCCTACTGTGGAATTGACGACAAACCGACCGCTGTTCTGGGCTGCGTTGCGAAAGCGACCCTGAAGTACGGCGTTGAGCGCGCCGTTGAGGTCATAGAGATTGGCAAAGAAGTTGCTGACGCCGCGCTCGGCAAACCTCGGCATGAGGAACTTGTAGCTGCGCGCCACCGGCGCCAGCGCCCAGCGGTCGACATTGTCGTTGAACACAAACACCGCCCGATTGATCCCCTCGAAGGGATCACGGGTGACGGATTCGTCGGCAGTTTGTGCAGCAGCGCAGCCGCTTTCCAGTAGTAGGATCGCGACCAGCACCAGGCATCGGGTCGTTGCGGTCATGGGTCTTACCCAGGGTAATATGCAAATAGTAGGCCACAGGACCAAGGGGTCGCAAGGCAGGCTAAGCCGGACTGCGCGAGCGGCACGATAGAGCGAGCGTGATGCAGGGGCGAGCAATCAGCGTCGACAGCCAGCGAGTACGTCCTGCTCGAGAAACTCGTTAAGCATACGGGCGCCGAAGTCCACCACCGAAGTGACGGATTCAGCATTCATTTCCGCGGCCAGCTGCTCCAGCAAGTCGCGTCCGCTGCGCTCTTCGTTCTCCGCCACCAGCTCAAGCAGGCGCGCAGTGGCCGCATTGGCTTCCAGGAAACGCACCCGCTCCTCGCGGTTGCGATACACCACCAGGAAGGTCGGCTGGGCAGGCGGTTCGTCGGGCTCGCGACCCGGGCCGATCTCATGCACGGGGAAGCGGTACTGCAGGTTCATGGCCAGCGGAGAGATGACCGGAATCCCCTCGACCGGATCACCCTCCGGGTCGACTCCATCTTGCGGAAATTCCTGCGTGGACACATCCAGCGCCAGCTCCACCCACTCGTAATGGGCCAGCTCCAGTGCAAATGGCGGATCCACCGGTGTCGGCTCTCGCGAGTGCATCAGGAAATTCAGGAACTCCTGGCTGATCTCCAGGAAGTAAGGCGACACGCAGCGGTAGCTCACGACGAAATCCCGCACCAGCCGGTGCCAGTCTTCGTTGCGATACAGGCTGCGTAGCACCGGAAAGCCGCCGCTCAGGAAGCCTTCAATGTTGTTGTAAATGAGATCGTTGTAGATTTTCATACGACGCCCCTCTATACCGTCAGGGGCGCTCACTTCTGCGGGGTTGCGCACGTGATTGGTGAAGCGCTGCTGCAGCAACTTGAGTTCACCAGTGGCCGACTCAGGCATAGGTGACTGCCTCACTCTCTGATTCTCGCTGCAGCCGGCGAATATGCTCGACTTCGCCGAGCAGCTCCGGCAGCGGTGGCAGGTTGAAATCCCGCTCCAGCAGAGTCGGCAGCGTACCGCAAAGGCGGTAGGCCTCGGCCAGCAGGGCCCAGACCGGGTCGATCACATCCGCGCCGTGAGTATCGACTTTGAGATCTTCAGCTTCATCGTAGTGACCCGCCACGTGAATATAGCGCGCCCGCTCCAGCGGCAGTGAGCGCAGGAACTCATACGGGTCGTAGCGGTGGTTGATGCTGTTGACGTAGATGTTGTTAACGTCCAACAACAGGTCGCAGTCCGCCTCTTCCAGCACGGCGCGAATAAACTCACTTTCGGTCATGTCGGCTTTGGACACGGCGTAGTAGGAGGCATTCTCCAAGCCGATGCGCCTGCCGAGGATGTCCTGCACTTCCTTCACCCGGCCGGCCACATGCCGCACGGCCTCCGCGGTGAAGGGGATAGGCATTAGATCGTAGAGGTGCCCGTCATCTGCACAGTAGGTGAGATGCTCGGTATAGACTGGGCAGTTGAATTCGTCCATGAACTGACCGATCGAGGCCACCAGCTCACGGTCCACGGGCTCAAAGCCCCCGATGTTGAGCGACAGGCCGTGCAGGCTGATGGTGTAGCGTTCAGCCAGCTCGCGAAACTGTCGCCCTAAGCGGCCGCCGACGTTGATCCAGTTTTCCGGCGCCACTTCCATGAAATCGACGCTTCCCTGCGCCATATCTGACAGCGGGCCCAACAGGGCCCGTCGCAGGCCGAGTCCAGCTCCCTGGAATCCCGGCGTTCTCTCTGACGGTTGTGTAGACACAATGTCAGCTCATGCTCAAGGAAAGGCCGGCCTTAGCCGCCACATTTCCCTTCGCCGCACTTGCCTTCGGATGACTTGGCGCCACCGCCACACTTGCCTTCACCGCACTTGCCTTCGGCTGACTTCTCGCCGCCGCACTTGCCTTCGCCGCACTTGCCTTCGGCTGATTTCTCGCCGCCGCACTTGCCTTCACCGCACTTGCCTTCGGCTGATTTCTCGCCGCCGCACTTGCCTTCACCACATTTGCCTTCGGCGTCGCCTTTACCTTCGCCACACTTGCCTTCACCGCACTTGCCTTCGTGCTTACCGTAGTTGACGAGATCGTAACCGCCGCTGAGCTGGTTGGCCGCGAACGGGTTGGTGTCTGCAGAGACGACCGGACTAACCGCCGAGGCGAGGAACGCCGCACCCAGTGCAGCTGCGAGAGGTTTCTTTGAGTAGGCCATTATTGACTCCTGTAAATCAGTTCTTCTGACTGGTTGGTTGTGTTACCGCTTTTTCAAAGTTCCAAGCTTCCACGGTGCCAATCCAGTAGATGTCCCGTGAGAAGAGTTACCGAAGAGTAATGGTCCACATTGCTCAACGTGCTAACTCAGACACAGTATTAACCAACAAGTTTCACTGCGGCGGTGATCCAACCGGTAATATTCCACAAACCCTGGACACGTTCACGGAATGCCCGACGCGTGTCACAAGTGCCACAGCGGCCATCAACGGGGAGTCGATCGCTGCCAGGCCTCCACCCGTGCCCACTGCTCTGCCAGCCGCTTGGCCGAGACCGGTTGGGAGGTACCCAGAGATTGGGCGAAGAAGGACACCCGCAACTCCTCCAGCATCCAGCGGTACTCTGCCAGCTCCGGGTTGAGCTCCAGGGCGTTTGGCCCCTGATTGAGTGCCTCGCGCAAAGGTGCTTCAAGCTCCGCCAGCGAGTCAGTATGACCGCGGTCCTTGCCGGGCTGCGCGGCAAGCCGCTCCAGTCTTGTGAGCAGGGCTCTCATATAACGCGGGTAGTGACTGGTGCGGGACCAGGGTGTGCGGTACAGGAAATCGGCACCCAGCAAGCCTTCCAGCTGACCCTCGATATCCTCGCGGGCGTAAGCCAGCGACCTGTCCGCCAGGCCGGCCAGGCGCTTGCGCACCTCTACCAGTGGTTCGAACGCCGCCAACAGCACGCGCTCATAGTCATTTCCGGTGCCGGCCAGCTCACTGCGCCCAGCCTGCAGCTGCGCCCTGAAGGCCGCCTCGCTGCGCGGCAGGGCCCCCGCGGCCAGGAAGGCGCGGGCGAACACTGCGTCGAGCAGGTCATCCAACAAGCTGTCCCGCGCCAGGCCGGCCCCGGCCAACAGCAGGTTGGCCTCATTGCCCCGCAACAGGTTCTTGCGCAGGTAGCGCACCTGCTGACTGCACTGCAGCTGGTACAGACGGGTCAAGCCGCGGCGATGGCCCACTGTGGCCTCGCCGGGATAGTCGTGCAGGGTCACCGCGACGCTGTCGCCGCGGTCTTCCAGTGCCGGATAGGATTCGATCTCGATACCGGCCTGCGTCGAACGCCAGCGCTCCGGCAGCTCGCCGATCTCCCAACGGGTAAGGCCGCTGGCCAGCGGTGCCTCGGCATCTGCGGTTTCCAGGCTCTTCCGGGTTTGTTCGCGGCTGGCATCGATCAGGCGTTCCAGTTCACGGCCCTGCCGCAGCAAGCCGCCGTCGACATCAACAATACGAAAGTTCATCCGGTAGTAGTCATCGAGTTCCGCACTGTCCCAGCTGCTGGCCTCAATACGCACCCCTGCGGCGCCGCGCAAACCCGCGGCCAGCGCGTCCAGCAGCGGCCGGTCGGCGGGCGTCATGTCGACCAGGGCGCGGTCCACGAAATCGGGCACCGGCACCAGCTGTTTGCGCAGCGCCTTGGGCAGCGCCTTCACCAGGGCGATGCACTTCTCCCGCAGCAGGCCTGGCACCAGCCATTCGAAACGATAGCGCGGCACCCGGTTCAACAGGCCCACCGGGATGGTCACGCTGACCCCGTCCTCCGGGTGGCCCGGTTCAAAGTGGTAGCTGAGGGCGAGGCTGAAGTCCTCCCAGTCGAGGTGGTCCGGGAACTGGTTGCCGATCTCCTCATCCACCGGGCGCACCAGCAGCTGCTCGCGGTTGAGGCGCAGTGAGGTCTCCGCCTCCGGATGTTTCTTAAGCCAGCCCCGCAGGCGGCTGCTGGTCGTGATGTTTTCCGGCAGGCGCTCGTCGTAAAACGTCACAATGCGCTGCTCATCCGCCACCAGGTCGCGGCGCCGGGCTTTGGATTCCAGGATCTCAAGCTCCTCCACGAGGGCCAGGTTGTGTTCGACGAAGTCCGGTCGCGGCTTGATACGCCCTTCGACGAGGGCGGCGCGAATCAGGATGGCCCGCGCTTCCGCCGGGTTGACCGGGCCGTAATGAATCTTCTGCCGGTCGGCCAGAACCAGCCCGTAAAGGCTGGTGCGCCGCAGTGCCATGACCCGGCCACTACGGGTGTGCCAGTGGGGCTCGTAGTCGTGGTGCTTGAGCAGCGCCGGGTTGGTCTCCAGCGCCCAGGCCGGGTCGATGCGCGCCACGCAGCGGGCAAACACCTGGGAGGTCTCGACGATCTCCGCCGCCAGCAGCCAGGGCGGGCGTTTCCTGGCCTGGCTGGAGCCCGGAAATATCTGCAGCTTGCGATTGCGGCTACCCAGATATTCCCTGCCCTCCTGCCACTGGGCGATATTGCCGAGCAGGCCGGTCAGCAGGGCCCGATGGATGGGTTCGTAGGTGGCGGCTGTACGATTGAAGCGCAGCCCGGCCTGGCGGCAGGCTACGGTGAGCTGGAAGTGCACGTCGCGCCACTCGCGCATGCGCATGAAGGCCAGGAACTCGCGCTGGCAGAGCTTGCGCAACTGATTCTGGCTCAGGGCCTGGCGCTGTTCCTCGTAGTAGTCCCACAGCTTGTGCCAGGCCAGGAAATCCGAGCGCTCGTCCCAGAAGCGGCGGTGTTTCTCATCGGCCGCCTGCTGTTTGTCCACCGGCCGCTCGCGGGGGTCCTGCACGCTCAAGGCGCTGGCGATCACCAGCATTTCTGACAGCGAGCCGTTTTCGGCCGCCGCCAGCAGCATGCGGGCAAAGCGCGGGTCCACCGGCAGCTCAGCCATGCGATGCCCGAGCGAGGTGAGGCGCCCGCCCTCGTCCACCGCGGTCAGCTCCTGCAGCAGCCGATAGCCATCCCGCACCAGCCGGGAGTCCGGTGGGTTGAGGAAGGGAAAGTCCTCTACCGCACCCAGCTTGAGTTTGATCATGCGCAGGATGACGGCGGCCAGGTTGGTGCGCTGAATCTCAGGCTCCGTAAACTCCGGCCGCGCCAGGAAATCCTGCTCGCTGTAGAGCCTCAGGCAAACGCCCTCGGCAACCCGGCCGCAGCGGCCCTGGCGCTGATTGGCGCTGGCCTGGGACACGGGCTCGACCGGCAGGCGTTGAAGCTTGCTGCGCACGCTGTAACGACTGATGCGGGCGAAGCCGGTATCCACCACATAGCGGATGCCCGGCACCGTCAGTGAGGTCTCCGCCACGTTGGTGGCCAATACCACGCGCATACCGGCGCGTTTACGGGTGTCGAAGACCCGGGACTGCTCAGCCTGGGACAGGCGGGCATATAAAGGCAGCACCTCCAGGCCCGGTAGCTGGCGGCGGCGCAAGGCCAGGGCCAGCTCGCGAATCTCGCGCTCACCGCTCAGAAACACCAGGGTATCGCCCGCCGGGCCGTAGTCGCGATCGAGGATCGCCTCTACCGCATCGGCGGCGCGGGCCAGTACGTCCCCCTCCTCGTCGTCGAGGTAATGGGTCTGGATCGGGTAGCTGCGCCCTGAGACCTCGATCACCGGAGCGCCATCGAAGTGTTTGGAAAACCCCTCCACGTCGATGGTGGCCGACGTGATGATCAGCTTCAGATCCGGGCGCTTCGGCAGCAGCCGTTTGAGATAGCCCAGCAGGAAGTCAATATTGAGGCTGCGCTCGTGGGCCTCGTCGATGATCAGCGTGTCGTACTGGCGCAGCATACGATCGCGCTGTATCTCCGCCAGCAGGATGCCGTCGGTCATCAGCTTGACCCGGGTCGCCTCGCCGACGGTGTCGGTAAAGCGCACCTGGTAACCCACGGTTTCGCCGAGGGTTTCCCCCAGCTCTTCAGCGATCCGCTGAGCCACAGTGCGGGCCGCCAACCGACGCGGCTGGGTGTGGCCGATCCGGCGTTCACCGCGCCCCAGGGCCAGGCACAGCTTCGGCAGCTGGGTGGTTTTGCCGGAACCGGTTTCTCCCGCCACGATCACCACCTGGTGATCGGCCAGGGCAGCACTGATCTCCTCGAGGCGCTCGGTGATTGGGAGGCCGGCGGGATAGTGGATTGTCGGGGCGAGTGCTGTCACAAAAAATCGTTGTCGGGGTTTGGTCCAGTGGTGAGAGTGGGAGCGCGTGGTGCACGCTGCCGGCGCGCGGTTTGTCTACACTAGCGGCACACTGGCAAAACTCTGGAACACCCCTGCTATGGAAAACCTCACCAATTATACGTTTGAAGAAATCACCCTGGGGCAGACTGCCGAATACCGCAAGCAGATCACGGAGCGGGACATCGTGCTATTTGCCGAAGTATCCGGCGACGTCAACCCCCTGCACCTGGATGCGGAGTTCGCCGCCGGCACCGATTTCGGCGAACGCATCGCCCACGGCATGTTGACCGGCGCACTGGTTTCCGCCGCCCTGGCCCTGACATTGCCCGGGCCCGGCACCGTCTACCTGGGCCAAAGCTTGCGCTTCCGGCGCCCGGTAAAAATCGGTGACGAGATTACCGTGCGGCTGGAAGTCGTTGAGAAACGGGAAGACAAAGGCTTTGTCACACTCGAGTGCAAGGCGCTCAACCAGCAGGGCAAGGCGGTGGTCACTGGAACCGCCGAAGTCCTGGCGCCGCGGGAGAAACTGTCCCTGCCGCGGCCGGTGCTCCCGGAAGTCAGCGTCGCCGGCGGCTGACCGGGGCCTGACTCAGCCGGCCCGGGCCTGGAACTGGCCGGGCTCCATATACTGCAGCTTGAGCTGTACGCAGCCCGGCTCGCGCATATCGGCAGCCAGCATCAGTACGTTGACCTGCTCGCCGACCTGGGTCAGACCGGGGATTCCGAACAGCATGCTGCGGCCGCCCTGTTCGTTGAACACCGGGATGTTGCTCTCACCCTGAAGCGCTTCTCCCATGGCGCCGATCAGGCCGGCCACTCCTTCGCGGAAACCGCGAAAGTTGAGCCGGTCGCCCTGGAACTCCGAGTGATCGAGGACAAGATCGAAACGCAACTCGGTTTCGTCGTCGAGGCGCACGTTCATCAGCTGCACGCGTTTGCCCTCGCTGATCTCGTTGAAAATGCGCTTGGCGTCGGCCCGGGAGGCCTCCAGCAATGCCCTGTACAGGACGTTGACGGACATAGTCATGAAGCGCTCTGGCGCCATGCGAAAGTTTTGATATGTGCTCATGTGCGCAAGTCTAAACTCCGACCCTTGCAAAGGCTAGCAGCGTGACGTACAAGTGGCGCGTACGAAGAACAATAATGTAACTCCAATGTTGGTTTCATCACGACTAGCAGTATTGGCTGCCCTGGTGCTAACGGGCGCCTGTGTGCTCGCGACACCTCCGGTGTTCGCGCAAGACGCCGTTGCCGAACGGCTCGCCGAGCTGCGTGCCGAAATCAACCAGCGGGAACGGGAGATCGCCCAGTACCGCGCATCCATGGACTTGCTGCGCGCCAACGGCGCCAACGCCCTGGAGAGCTCTGCCCTGCAGGCGCTGGCGGAAGAGCTGGGTCGAACCCGTGCGGGGCTCAACGACCTCACCGAGCGCGAGCGGGCTCTCAGCGCACAGCTGCGGCGCCTGGGCGGCTCGCCCTCCGGCGGCGACGATGCCGAGGTCGGCCGGCTGAAGAGCTTGCTGCTGGGCTACTACGCAGATGCCGAAGCCGCCGAGGCGGCCAGCGCCGACGGCTCTGCGGCAGTTACCGCAGCGGCGATGGCGCAAACCGAATTGGATCACGGCAAGGTGCTGCTGTCCGGCGGCGAGGGTATTGCGGCGATCAATCTCATCTCCGAGCGGCTGGCCAGGCGCCCACCCGATGATTATTCACGGCAGCGTAATGTCGTGTTCAATGTCGAACTGCGCAACAAGAGCCAGCTGGTGAGCAAGAGCAACCACAGCCTGAGACCGGTGGGTGAGTCCCAGTACGTGGGCAAGGTGACGCTCGGCCGCGGAGACGCCATCATCAGGGTCCGCAACGAAAAGTGGCGAGTGCAGCTCGACGACCAGGGCGAATACCTGCTGACGCTGTATACGCCCGGTCCCGGTGAGGCACAGCTGCACATCATTCCCATAGCCGACCTGCGTGCCATCCGCTGGACCGAGACACCCACCTGGCTGCCGCCATTGGGGGATACCGCGTCCCGTTCATGAGCGGGGACGACGAGAAGAGCCTGCTAGGCGCGCGCAGGGCAGAACTCAGCTGGGCGGAAGGCGTCCCCCGCTCCAACCGCTTCCAGGACACCTACTTCTCCAGCGCCGGCGGCGCCGCCGAGAGCCGGCACGTGTTCCTGGCCGGCAACGACCTGCCGGGGCGCTGGCGGAACCGCAGTCGCTTCACCATTGTCGAGACCGGCTTCGGCACCGGCCTCAATTTCCTGAGCTGCTGGCAGGCCTGGCAGCAGGGCCGAACAGAGCGCCCTGGACGGGCCCGCCTGCACTACCTGTCCATCGAGGGCTTTCCGCTGCGGCAGGAGGATCTTGCCACCGCCGCCAGCGCCTGGCCGGAGCTGCAATCAGAAGCCCGGGCATTGGCCGGCGCCTACCCGCCACCCCTGCCCGGCATGCACCGGCTCCAGTTCGGCGACGTTTGTCTGGACCTGGTGTTCGGGGAACTGGAGACCGCCCTGGCGCTATTGACGACACTGCCGGATCTCGCAGTCGATGCCTGGTTCCTGGACGGCTTTGCCCCCGCCCGCAACCCGGACATGTGGACGCCGCGCCTGTATCAGGTGATGGCGGCCCTGAGCCGACCCGACGGCAGTTTCGCCACCTTTACCGCCGCCGGCGATGTCCGGCGCGGCCTGCAGGCGGCAGGCTTCACTGTGGCAAAGACCCCCGGCTTCGGTCGCAAGCGGGATATGCTGCGCGGTCGCCTGAGCACCGAGCCGGCGCCACCCGCACCGCTCCTGACCCCCTGGCATCTCTCCAAACAGCGCTACCCCGAACCGGGCAGGCCCCGGTCCAGCAATGGCAAGCCGGCATCGGCCATTGTCCTGGGCGCTGGGCTCGCCGGCGCGTTTACCGCGGAAGCACTGGCCCAGCGGGATGTGCCGGTCACGGTCCTGGAGGCCGGGGACATTGCCGGCGCCGCCTCCGGCAATCTCCAGGGCGCCCTCTACACCCGACTGTCACACCGGGAATCAGCACTGGCCAGCTTTGCCCTGCACAGCTTCTGCTTCGCCGCCCGCCGCTACCGCAGCCTGCTGGAGGCGGGCGTACTCGAGGCCGGCCGCGACGGCGAGCTCTGCGGGGCGCTACACCTGCGGCCGGACTGGGGTGTGGGAGACGTACTCCACGACACGGTAATGTCCCTGCCGGGGCTGGTGCGCGGCCTCAATGCCGAGGACGCGGAACAGGTCTCAGGCATCACAGGCTGCGGCAGCGCGCTCTACTACCCCGATTCCGGCTGGCTCCATCCGGGGGCCGTGTGCCGCGCGCTACTGGATACCGCACAGGTCCAGGTCATGGAACACTGCGGGCCATTGACGCTGCATCGCTGTGAACAGGGCTGGGAGGTTCGCAACAGCCAGGGCGCATCGCTGGGGAAAGCAGAATGCGTGGTAGTAGCCTGTGGGATCGACAGCGCTGCGGTTGCCGGCGCTGACTGGCTGCGGCTGCAAGCGGTCCGCGGGCAGACCAGCCAGGTGGCCAGCCGCGGAGCGCTGGCCGAACTGCGCACGGTTATCTGTCACGAGGGCTATCTGCCGCCGGCACGGGCGGGCGAGCACTGTCTGGGGGCCACCTTTAACATTGGCGATACAGATTCCACGGTGCGGGTCGCCGACCACCTTGCCAATCTCGAGCAGGTGGCGAAGGCCCTTCCCGGGCTGCAGGATGACCTGCCCCTGGGGCAAGCGGCGCAACTCGAGGGGCGTGTGGGTTATCGTTGTGCCACGCCAGACTATCTGCCGGTGGCGGGGCCGGTGCCGGACCCCGACGCCTTTTGTGATGACTTCGCCGACCTGCGCCGCGATGCTCGACAGCTGATACCCACACCCGGCAGCTACCTGCCCGGGCTATACTTGTGCGCCGGCCACGGCTCCCGGGGCCTGACATCTACGCCCCTGTGCGGTGAACTGCTCGCCGCCCAGGCCTGCGGCGAAGCCTGGCCCATGCCCGCAGAGTTGGCCCGGGCGCTGGCACCAGCGCGTTTCCTGGTGCGAGAACTGAAGAGGAATATGCGATGAAAGCCCCGGCGGCGGTGTTGCTGCTATTGCTGGCCTGCACCTGGACGGTAAACAGCACCGCTGACGACATACCGAAGCTGGATTTCAAACTGCTGAGCCAGCTCCCCCACTCGCGCTCCGATTTCACCCAGGGCCTGGAAATACGCGACGGGGTGCTTTACCAGGGCACCGGCCTGGTGGGGCGCTCACGCCTGCAGGCCTTCGACCTGTCCACCGGTGAACTGCTGCGCGAGCGCACTCTGCCGGCGCCCTATTTCGGCGAGGGCATCACGGTGCTGGGTGATTTCGTCCTGCAGCTGACCTGGCAGGCGCGCAAAGGCTTTGTTTACCGTCGTCAGGACTTTACCCTGCTGGGCGAGTTTCCGCTGGGCGGCGAAGGCTGGGGCCTGACCAATGACGGCGAGCAGCTGATCTACAGCGACGGCAGCAACATCCTGCGCTACCTGCAACCAGAGAACTGGACCGTCAGTCGCTCCGTCAGCGTGCGGCGCGGCTCTGCGCCACTGCACCGGCTCAACGAACTGGAGTGGACGCCCGACGGCCTGTGGGCCAACGTCTGGCAGCGGGATGTGCTGGTGCGTATCGATCCCGAAAGCGGCCAGGTCACCGGCGAGCTCAACCTGAAAGGCCTGCTGCCGCGCAGCCAGCGCCGGCACGGCGAGGATGTACTGAACGGCATTGCCTATAACGTCGCCGACGGCAGCCTGTGGGTGACGGGCAAGAACTGGCCCTGGCTCTACCAGCTGAAAGTTGTCGATCCGGCGGACCCTTCCCAACCCTGAAGCGACAGCTTCGGTGCAGGCGGCTGGGAGCGCCAGCGGTAAATCCAGTACACTCCCAGTTTTTACGAGCGGAACGAGACAATGACCGAGGCGGTACAAACCCACGAAGCCTTCGACCTGGTGCGCACTGAGCACATCGACTCCCTGAACCTGGACGTCCAGCAGTTCGAACACCGGGAGACCGGCGCGCAGCACTACCACCTGGCCGCCAACAACAGCGAGAACGTGTTCCTGGTCGCGCTGCGCACGGTTCCACAGGATTCCACCGGGGTTGCCCATATCCTCGAACACACGGCGCTGTGCGGCAGCGAGCACTATCCGGTGCGGGACCCTTTCTTCCTCATGCTGCGGCGCTCGCTGAATACCTTCATGAACGCCTTTACCAGCAGCGACTGGACGGCCTATCCGTTTGCCAGCCAGAACCCCAAGGACTTCAACAACCTGTTGAACGTGTACCTGGATGCCGTATTCTTTTCTCGGCTGGACCCACTGGACTTCGCCCAGGAAGGTCACCGGGTGGAGTTCGAGGAGCCGGGAAACCCCAACTCGCCTTTGACCTTCAAAGGCGTAGTGTTCAACGAGATGAAAGGGGCCATGAGCTCGGTCACCAGCACCCTCTGGCAGACCCTGTGCCACCACCTGTTTCCCAGCAATACCTACCACTACAACAGCGGCGGCGAACCGGAGAACATCCCCGACCTGAGCTACGAGCAGCTGCTGGCCTTCTACAAGTCCCACTACCACCCCAGCAATGCGATTTTCATGACCTTCGGGGATATGCCGGCCCACCAGCACCAGACAGTGTTCGAAGAGCGGGCACTGGCCCGCTTCGAGCGACTCGAGAAGCGCATCGAGGTGCCGCTGGAGCAGCGCCTCACTGCCCCGCTGCGGGTCCGCCAGGCCTATGCCTACGACGACAGCGGCAGCACTGACACCAAGACCCATATCGTGATGGGCTGGCTGCTGGGTGAAAGTACCGACCTCGAAGCGATGTTGGAAGCACAGCTGCTGGCCAACGTATTGCTGGACAATAGCGCGTCACCACTGCAGCAGGCGCTGGAGACCACCGAGCTGGGCCATGCCCCCTCACCCCTGTGCGGTATGGAAGAGTCAATGCGGGAGATGGTATTCGTCTGCGGAATCGAGGGCAGCGAGGCCGAGCGCGCCGACCAGTTCGAGGCCCTGGTACTGGAAGTGCTGCACAAGGTGGCGGCAGAAGGTGTGCCCTTGGCGAAACTGGAGAGCGTGTTGCACCAGCTGGAGCTACACCAACGGGAGATCAGCGGCGACAGCTACCCCTTCGGCCTGCAGCTGATCCTAACGGCGCTGGGCAACGCCACCCACTACGCAGACCCCATCGCCGCCCTCAACCTGGATACGGCGCTGGAGCGCCTGCGGAAGAAGATTCAGGACCCGGAGTTCATCAAGGGGCTGGCCCGCAAACTGCTGCTGGACAACCCGCATCGGGTGACCCTGGTAATGACCCCCGATACCAGCCTGTCGGAGCAGCGGCGGGAACGCGAGACGGAGCGCCTGGCGGAACTCAAGGCGTCGCTGGATGAGCAGCAGAAACAGGCCATCGTTGAGCAGGCGGCGTCACTGGCGGCGCGCCAGGCCCAGGAGGACGACGAGAGCATTCTTCCCAAGGTGACCCTGGAAGACGTGCCGGCGGTCATCCCGAGGCTGGATTTCAGCGTCCGGGAAAACTTCCCCTGCACCACCTACGCCCAGGGCACCAACGGCCTGGTCTATCAGCAGGCCCTGTGCCCACTGCCGGAGCTGGCCGCCGAGAGCGCCTCGCTGCTGCCGGTGTACACCAACGTGCTGACCGAGCTGGGCCTGGGCGATGCCGACTACCTGGCGGTGCAGGACCGTCAGGCGGCGGTGTGCGGCAGCATCAATGCCTTTACCAGTATGCGCGGCGCGGTGAGCGACGTGCAGCAGGCGGCAGGTTACCTGGTGTTGTCATCCAAGGCGCTGCTGCGCAATCACCAGGCCCAGGAGCAGCTGATGCGTGACACCCTGGAACAGGTGCGGTTCGACGAGGCGGAGCGGCTGCGCGAGCTGGTGGCCCAGCAGCGAGCGCGACGGGAACAGGCGGTGACCGGCAACGGCCACGGCCTGGCCATGGCGGCCGCCAGTGCCGGCATGAGCCCGGTAGCGAACCTGTCACACCAGCTCTCGGGGCTGGCGGGCATACGCGCCAGCAAGCAGCTGGACGACAGCCTCAGTGAGACCGCTGCACTGGAGGTGATTGGCCAGCAGCTCGCCGGGCTGCACCAGCAACTACTAGGCATGCCCTGGCAGTATCTGCTGGTCGGGGAAGCGGAGCAGCTGGAGATGCTCGCAGCGAGCTGCGAGCGCAGCTGGCAGGGCTTCGCAGCCGGTGGCGCGGACGGCGTCTGGACCCCCGCCGCAGTCAACGAGCAGCGCCGGGAAATCTGGGTGGCCAACACCCAGGTCAATTTCTGCGCTCACGCTTATCCCACCGTGCCGGTCGGCCACGAAGACGCCGCCGCCCTCACGGTGCTGGGCGGCTTCCTGCGCAACGGCTACCTGCACACGGCCATTCGCGAAAAAGGCGGCGCCTATGGGGGCGGCGCATCGCAGGATTCCAGCGTCGGTGCCTTCCGCTTCTTCTCCTACAGAGACCCACGTCTGGCGGACACCCTGGCAGACTTCGAAAACTCGGTGCGCTGGCTGCTGGATTCACAGCACGACGCCGACGCGCTGGAGCAGGCGATTCTCGGCGTTATCGGCAGCCTGGACCGGCCCAGCTCACCGGCAGGTGAAGCCAAGCAGGACTTCCACAACCGGCTGTTCGGCCGCGACCACACTCACCGTGAGGCCTTTCGCCGTCGCATCCTCGAGGTGAGTCTCGACGATCTGCGCCGGGTAACAGAGACCTATTTGCGCCCGGAACGGGCCAGCGTCGCGGTGATCACCAGCCAGTCCGGTCTGGACGCGGCCTGCGGCCTGGTAGAGGAACTGGGCCTCAGCGTTGAGGAGCTCTGACGCCAGGTAAAAAAGCCGGGCAAAAAAAGGGGCAGCTGACGCTGCCCCAAATGGCCTACAGAGACTTCTGCGGGTCAGGGGTCGGTGGCTTACAGCTCGGACGGCTGTCCGTCGGTAAACCGGAAGTGGGACATGCGCGAATGTCTGCGCACGTTGTCAAGTTGCTCACGCTGATCCTCGCTCAGCACCTGGCGAACCTCCCAGCGCAGCTGCGCGCCGTCTACCGCCATGCGCGATACCAGGCTGGCCAGTTCGTCGGCAACAGCCTCCACCGCGGCCTGATCAAACTGGCTGGGGTCTTCTGTCAGGTCGCGCATTTGCTGATGCAACTGCGACAGGCGCTCGCGGTCAACGGCGCTGGCGAGCCGGGCGTCGTTTACTAGCTGGGTGATAGTCTGTTCCTGGCTGAGGGTGAGTCCGATCTCATCCGCCATCACCTGCAGCATGCCCAGCGCCATTTCCTGCGGGTGGCCGCCGGCAAACGGCCCGCGCGCCAGCACTGCAGTGGAGATGAGAACCAGGCCCAGGGCAATGGCGGGTACCAACGTTTTCTTTTGCATGGTGTTCTCCTTGTCTTGCGCCTCGGGTTCAGCGCCCAGCGGCTCGGGCATCGTGAACGGTGAGCATTTACCTGCGGGTCCACGGCCGAGGGTTTGTATCAACGTTGAATTCAGTCTAAAAGCGGCGCGTGTAAGTTTGGGTAGCGCCGGTGTAAAGTTGTGTTAAGAACGGCAAACCCGCGGTAAAAGCCGGTGACAAGCGCCCAGCCGTCGGGGAGACTGCGGCCATGAACCAGAAGGTATTGATCATCGATGACGACCGGGAGCTCTGTGAGCTGCTCTCGGACTTCCTGTCGCTAGAGGGCTTCGAACCAACGGCGATACACGATGGCGCCGACGCCATCGAGGCCTGCAAGGGCTGCGAGTACGACGCTATCGTACTCGATGTGATGCTGCCCCGGGTCCAGGGCTTTGATGTGCTGCGCAAGCTGAGGGAATTCTCCGACACGCCAGTCATCATGCTTACCGCGCGAGGTGAAGACACCGACCGCATCGTCGGCCTGGAAATGGGCGCTGATGATTACCTGCCAAAGCCCTGCAACCCGCGCGAACTTGCCGCCAGGCTGCGGGCCATCCTGCGTCGCACCGAGCGCGGCCGCGAGGAGGACAGCCATCAGTTGGATGTCGGCGAGCTCCACGTCAGTACTTCCGAGCGCAGCGTGCAATACGGCGGCCAGCAGGTAAAACTCACCACGGCGGAATTCAACGTACTACTGGTGCTGATGCGCCACGCCGGTGAAGTCGTCAATAAGGAGCTGATCTGCCAGCAAGCCCTGGGGCGTGCCCTGACCGCCTACGATCGCAGCGTTGATGTGCATGTCAGCAACCTGCGTAAGAAGCTGGGAGAGGCGGAACTGATCAAGAACGTGCGCGGGGTCGGCTATCAGCTGGTGCGCGCCGACGCAGTTAGTGTGAACGGGCCCTAGTGAACCTGTTTGCCAAAATTTTCCTGGGCTTCTGGCTGTCGATGGCGGCCATCATCGTCAGCTGGCTGCTGGCCGGGCGATACATCCTGCTGCACGAGGACGTTTTTCCAGACTTC
>JANQGK010000137.1 GCA_028277365.1 Halieaceae bacterium
TTGCCATGGAGCTGCGCTGGGACGGCGTACCCTCGCTGGCCCTCGGCCTGCAACGCGTCCGCGAACAGGCGGCGCGCACGCCGCAGGGGCAATGGGTCAGAGTGATCGGCGGCTGGTCACCTTTCCAGTTCGAGGAGCGGCGCATGCCGACGCCGGCAGAGCTGAGCGCCGCCGCGCCGGATACCCCGGTGTACGTGCTGTTCCTGTACAGCCAGGGCTTCCTGAACAAGGCGGCCGTCAAGGCGCTGGGCATTTCCCCGGCCACCAAGACCCCGCCGGGCACCGCCTACGAATTCACCGCAGACGGCGGCGCCATCATCCATGCCAAACCCAACCCGGACCTGCTCTACGGAACCATCGGTGCCTTGCCGCCGATGACGGCGGAGCAACAGGCGATTTCAACCAAGCACTTTTACCGCGACCTCAACCGCTTCGGGCTCACCAGTGTTATCGATGCCGGCGGCGGTGGGCACCGCTTTCCTGAAGACTACAAGGGGTCAGACGCCCTCGCCGACGCCGGCGAGTTGCCTGTGCGCATCTCCATGTACCTGTTTCCCCAGCAGAAGGGCCGCGAGCTGCAGGAGTTCCAGCGCTGGACCAAGGGCTATGAAGCGAGCCTCAACCGCGCAGAGGCGCTGCTGCATGGCTACAAAGTCCAGGGCGGCGGCGAGTTTCTGGTCTGGGCGGCTGGTGACTACGAAAACTTCCTTGCCGCGCGACCCGAGATCACCTCGCGCAGTGGCTGGCATGCCCAACTCATGGGCGTCACCCGTCACCTGCTCCGGAATCGCTGGCCGCTGCGCATCCATGCCACTTACGATGAATCCACCAACCACATCCTCGATGTATTCGAGGAAGCCCACGCCCTGGAAGTGGCGGCGGGCTTCAATGGTTTCGCCGGTATCCGCTGGGCTTTCGATCATGGCGAAACGCTTAAGCCTGCCACCATGCAGCGCATCAAGGCGATGGGAGGCGGCATGGCCATGCAGGCGCGCATGGCCTATGCGGGAGAGTATTTCCTGGAGCGTTACGGCGAGAAGATGACTCGCAATGCGCCACCGCTGCGCGACGTGATCGCAGCAGGTATTCCCCTGGGTCTCGGCTCAGATTCCACG
The DNA here is from genome assembly GCA_028277365.1 of Halieaceae bacterium. Taxonomy (GTDB): domain Bacteria; phylum Pseudomonadota; class Gammaproteobacteria; order Pseudomonadales; family Halieaceae; genus JANQIO01. The sequence goes on from JANQGK010000137.1 coordinate 1,116, forward strand.
CGGGTGGCCAGCTACAACCCCTGGAACACCCTGTACTGGGCGACGACGGGAAAAAGTGTTGGCGGCACTCTGTTGCACGGCGAACACCAACGGTTGTCGCGGGAGCAGGCGCTGTTTCATCATACGGTGGGTTCGGCCTGGTTCAGCCAGGAGGAAATCCTCAAGGGTCGTATCAAGCCGGGGCAGTTCGCTGACCTCGCCGTGCTCAACGCCCACTATCTGGATGTGGGTGATGAAGACCTCAGGCACATCGAGAGCGAGCTGACCATCACCGGCGGCAAGCCGGTCTATGGCAGCGGTGAATTTGCCGCGCTCGCGCCTGAGCTTCCAGCTATCCAGCCGGACTGGTCACCGGTCGCTCACTACGGCGGGTTCTATTCGGCCTAGCGCTCCCTTGAGGGATGCCGTGACCGCTGACACGGCGTCCCCCGACCCGGCGTCCCCGTTTTGTCCCACCTGATCTACCGATCCAGCGGGTGAGTTCCTGCCCCATCCCGTATACCCATCTGACGAACAGTCGTCGCCCCGTTGAATTTACCCACCAAGAGCCTCGTGCTCACTGGAGATGTTGTATGAACCTCAAAAAGCTCGTTGCGGCCGTCGCCGTCACCGCCATGCTGCCTGTCGCCATCAACGCCGTTGCCGGCCACCACGGCGACCACGACAAGATGGCCAAGCACGACATGATGAAACCGACCATCGTTGAGATTGCCGCCAGCAATGATGACTTCAGCACCCTGGTAGCCGCCGTCAAGGCTGCCGACCTCGCAGACGTACTGCAAGGCGAAGGCCCCTACACCGTGTTCGCCCCCACCAATGAGGCGTTTGCGGCACTGCCCGACGGGACGGTGGACATGCTGCTGAAGCCGGAGAACAAGGACAAGCTGGTCGAAGTCCTGACCTACCACGTGGTGGCCGGTGAAGTGTATGCCAAGGACGTGGTGGCCCTGGACTCAGCCACCACCGTGCAGGGCGGAGACGTCAAGATCACCACCCACGACGGCAAGGTCATGGTCGACAATGCCCACGTGGTCAGCACCGATATCGCGGCCTCCAACGGCGTGATTCACGTGATCGACGCAGTGATCCTGCCGCAGTCCTGATCCCGACATCAAGCAAGGCCCCGGATACTCCAGGGCAAAAAAAAGGCGCGCCTGTTAGGGCGCGCCTTTCTTGTAACTGTCGCCGGCCTCAGGCCGCGGCGTCGTCGGTGCTGATCTTGCCGCGACGGATCTGGTCGCGCTCCATGGACTCGAACAGGGCCTGGAAGTTGCCCTCGCCGAAGCCCTCGTCACCCTTGCGCTGGATGAACTCGAAGAAGATCGGCCCGATACGGGTCTCCGAAAAAATCTGCAGCAGCAGGCGCTGGTGGCCGTCCTCGGTGGTACCGTCCAGCAGGATACCGCGCTGCTTCAACTCTTCCACCGGCTCGCCGTGGCCCGGCAGGCGCTCCTCCAGCATCTCGTAGTAGGTTTCCGGCGGTGCAGTCATCAGCGGCACGCCGCGCTCCACCAGCTTGTCCAGGCAGATCAGCAGATCGTCACAGGCAAAGGCAATATGCTGGATGCCCTCGCCGTTGTACTCCATCAGATACTCCTCGATCTGGCCTTCGCCGCCACCGGACTCCTCGTTGAGAGGGATGCGAATCTTGCCATCCGGCGCGGTCATGGCACGGGACTGCAGGCCGGTGTACTCGCCCTTGATATCGAAGTAGCGAATCTCACGAAAGTTGAACAGCTTCTCGTAGTACTTGGCCCAGTAGTCCATGCGACCGCGGTAGACGTTATGGGTCAGGTGATCGATCACCTTGAAACCGCAGCCTTCCGGGCGTTGCTCAACGCCGTCCAGCCACTCGAAGTCGATGTCGTAAATGGACGCGCCGTCTTCGTAGCGGTCGATCAGGTAGAGGATGGCGCCGCCGATGCCGCGGATGGCCGGCAGCTTCAGCTCCATCGGACCGCAGGGAATATCGATCGGCTGGGCGCCTAGCTCCAGAGCCCGCTTGTAAGCCTCGCCGGCATCCTTGACCCGGAACGCCATGCCACAGGCGGAGGGGCCATGCTCCTCGGCATAGTAAAAGGCGGGAGAGTTTTCCGTGTAGTTGACGATGAAGTTGATATCACCCTGGCGCCACAGGTCCACGTCCTTGGAGCGATGCTTCGCCACCAGGGTAAAGCCCATCTGCTCAAAGACGGGTTCCAGCACGCCGCGCTCGGGCGCTGCGTATTCAACGAATTCAAAGCCATCGAGGCCCATGGGGTTTTCAAACAGGTCTGCCATGTGTCAGGTCCTCCCGCTGTGTAAGTTCCAACGGCGCCGGGGCGCCAAATAAAAGGTCCAGCCATAGACATTATACGCCGCCAAAGCCGGCGTTTTTCTCCTATTTCACCTGTATACTGCGCCTTCACAGGTGCTTTCTGCCACTTCAGGCATACAAATCGGAGATTTCTTTTATGCCTTTTGACCGCGCTGAGCGCGATATCCTGCGTATCCTCCAGGCCAACGGCCGCATTTCCAACGTCGAGCTGGCGGAACGTGTCGGGCTGTCGGAATCGCCCTGCTTCCGGCGCGTGCGCCAGCTGGAAAGCAGCGGCGTGGTGGTCAGCTACAACGCCCGCCTCGACCAGCGTGCTCTGGGCCTGCAGGTTACCGCCTTTGTGCAGGTATCACTGGGGCAGCACAACGAGGAGCGCCAGGCCGGCTTCCTGGCGGCCGTGGAGGCCGAGGAACACATCGTCGAGTGCCACGCCATGAGCGGCAGCCACGACTTCCTGTTGAAGGTGGTTGCTTACAGCATGGACCACTTCTCGGAATTGTCCATGCAGCGAATCCTGAAATTCCCCGGGGTGGAGAGCATCGAGTCGAACTTCAGCTTGAAGGAGATCAAGCACTCGCAGGTGTTGCCGGTGCGCGAGGCTTGAGGTTCGGGGAAGGCCTAGACCAGCACCGCCTCACCGCGCTGGTTGATGACGCGCTCGGCGGGGTAGCCCCAGTACACCTGAACTCGCTCCGGGGAGAGCAACGTATCCGGACTGCCCTCACCTACCAGTCGCCCCGCATCCAGCAGGCTGGCCCGGTGCGCATAGCGCAGCGCCTGGTTGAGGTCGTGCAGAACGGCAACAACAGCGTAGCTGTGTTGCTCGCACAGGTCGCGTACCCGTGTGAGCAGCGTGTGCTGTTGGCCGAGATCCTGGGCAGAAGTGGGTTCGTCCAGTAGCAATAGCGGCGACTGTTCCGCCTGAGACAGCTGCAACAGGCAGCGTGCCAGGTGCACGCGCTGTTTTTCACCGCCGGACAGGCGCGGGTAGCCCTGGCCTCGGAGATTGAAACACTGAGCCAGTTCCATCACGCGACGCACCTCGCGCTGCTGCTCGCGCCAGCCAAGCCGCAGCGGTGTGGCACCCAGTGCCACCACCTCTTCAGCACTGAAGCCGAAGCTGAGCTGGGAATTCTGCGGCAGCACGGCAAGGTGGCGCGCACGTTCCCGCAGGTTCCAGTCGTCCAGCGCCCGCCCGTGAAGCGTCGCACTGCCGCGATAGGGGATTTCTCCGGCTACCAGTCGCAGCAGCGTCGACTTGCCGGCACCGTTGCAGCCAAGCAGCGCATGGAATTCGCCCGCTCCGGCCGCCCATTCATCAATACTCAGGGAGAAGCCACTCCGCAACAGCTCAACCTGTTCCAGCTGCAGCACCTAGCCGCGCTCCTTCTGCTGTAGCAGCAGGACGATGAAGAACGGCGCCCCCAGCAAGGCGGTCACCAGGCCCACCGGCAGTTCCGCCGGCTGGACAACCAGCCGGGAGGCGATATCGGCCAACAGCAACAGCAGCGCGCCGCCGAGCCCCGCCAGCGGCAGCAGGCTGCGATGGTCCGGGCCGCTGAGGGTGCGCACCATATGTGGGACAACCAGCCCGACAAAGCCAATGACACCGGCGCAGGCCACAGACAGCCCGACTCCCAGCGCCACCAGCAGGATCAGCTCTCGCTTGAGAGTTTCGACATGGATGCCCAGGTGACGCGCCTCCGCCTCACCGAGCAACAACGCATTGAGGGCCGCAGCGCGGTATTGGAAGCGCCAGGCGATGGCCACAGTCACCGCCAAAGCAAGCCACACCCGGGTACTATCTGCCGCCGCTAAGGACCCCATTTGCCACAGCGTCAGGTCCCGCAGGCGGCTGTCGTCTGCGACATAGCTGATCAGGCCGATCAGACTGCCTGCCAGGGCCGAGATGGCGATCCCCGCTAGCAACAGTACCAGTACCGAGGTACCCAGGCTGGCCCGCGCCAGTCGGTAGATCAAAAGGCTGCAGGCGAAGCCGGCGGCGAAAGAACTGAGTGGTACTGTCCACCAGCTGTGGGAGGGTGGGGAAAAGTAGATGGCCAGCACAGCGCCCACTGCGGCGCCGGACGACACGCCGATAATGCCAGGATCTGCCAGCGGGTTGCGAAACAGTCCCTGCATGGCCGCGCCGCACTGGGCCAGCATGGCACCCACCATCACCGCCAGCAGAGTGCGCGGCAGTCGTAGCTCCCACACCACCGCCCGTTCATAGTCAGCGAGGCCGCTGCGGCTACTGCCGAGAATATTGTCGATTACCGCCAGCAGGCTGTCCCACAGGGGCAATGACAGTGCACCCGACGCCATTGAGGCCAGGCAGCCAAACACCAGCAGCGTCACCAGGGCCAATGCGGTGGTTGTCAGCGGCAGGCGCACCATGGCTCGCCCTCAGTTGACCTGCTGAGCCAGCGGGGTACGAGCGGCCTGCTGGATTCGACCGGCCTCCGCCACTGCCGCCACACTGATGCCGGCCACCAGCGCACTGGCGTCGACGGCAAACAGCCGGCCTTCACGCACCGCCGGGCTGAAACGCAATACCGGGAACTGTTCGATAAAGGCGTCACTGCCCAGGCCCTCGGTGTCAGCCAGCACCAACAGGTCCGGCGACAGGGCCAGCAGCGCCTCCGGGGTGACTGACCGGTAATTGGCGTGTTCAGCCACGTTGTCCGCGCCCAGCAGGACGAGAAAGCCGGCGCCGGCGGTACCGGAACCCGCCAGCCGCAGCTTGCCGCCTTCCGCCCGCAGCAGGAAGGCCGCTTTCTGGCCACGAAGTGCACGGTCTTCCAGTTGCAGCTGGCGGCGGCGCAGGCGATCCGCCAGTGCTGCCCCGCCCTGGCTGCCCGTAACGTCGGCGATAGCCTCGATATTGGTGATCAGCGTGGACAGGTCTTCCGGACTCTCGAGCTGCAGAACCGGCACCTCGGCACGGGCCAGGCTATTCAGCACGTGGGGCGGCCCCATATGTTCGGAGCCGATCACCAGATCCGGCGCCAGTGCGATGAGCCCTTCCGCCGACAGCGCCCGGTGATAACCCAGTCGCGGCAGCTCCCGGCCCGCCGCCAGCTCACTGGAGGCATCCACCGCAACCAGGCGGTCCGCGGTCCCCAGCAGTTGCAGAATTTCAGTGGCGGCAGCATCGGTACTGACCAGGCGTTGGGGAACGGCCGCGGACGGCAGCGGCGGCTTCTCGGCGGCCTGTACGACCAGCGCCACCAGCAATGCGGCGGGAAGTAAGCGAATCACCATGGGGTCTCTCCTGCGGGCTCTGGCGCAGTGTAGTTTTTCTTTTTGTGAATCGCAATGCGAATCATTCTTATTTACATTCTTAAAAAACATTGCTAGCTTGTTTCGCGTTCAGGGCGCCAGCCCGTCACCCGCTGAAACCAAGGATGCCGAGAATGAGCAGTAACCACTTCACACGGGCACCCGTCGCCCGCACGCTAGCCGCCCTCTCCCTGGGGGCCTCCATCGCCGCCCCCGTCGCTGCTGAAGAACGCGCTCCGGTATTGGAAAACATCGTGGTAACCGCCACCCGCGTGGAGCGCGACCTGTCAGACATAGGCCGCGCCATCTCAGTAGTGGATCGCGAGGAAATCGAATCCATCGCCGGCCAGTCGGTCGCCGACGTGCTCCGCTTCCAGCCCAACATCAGTGTCGAGGGCGGCCCCCGCGCCGGTAGCCAGACGGTGAACATCCGCGGTCTCGGCGGCAACAAGGTGCTGCAGACCATCGACGGCGCCCGCCTCTCTTTCGAATCCGGCCACCGGCCCAGCTACTACCTGGACCCGGAGCTGTTGCGCAATGTGGAGGCACTGCGCGGGCCGGCCAGCAGCCTGTGGGGCTCCGGTGCCCTGGGTGGTGTCATCGCCCAGAACACCCTGGAGCCTACCGACCTGCTGGGTGATCGCGATCTCGGCGGTTTCGTGCGCAGCGGCTTCAATGGCAACAATGAGCAGCTCACCACGACCGTGGCGCTTGCGGGCCAGGCAGACCGCGTCAACTGGCTGGTCAGCGGCTATTACCGCGACAGCGATGACGTGGAACTGGGCAACGGCGATACGCTGCAGGACTCCGCCACCGAGGACTACGGCATGCTGGCCAAAGTCAACTGGGCAGTGGCTGAACACCACGACCTGCAGTTCAACGTGCGCGCCAACAATGTCGACGGCAGCGTGCCCGCCAACGGTACTGCCGAACCCAACGAAACCAGCAACTTTCTGCTGGACCGGGATTCCGAGACCGTCAATGCCAGTCTGCGCTGGGACTACAATCCTGGCTCTGCGCTGGTCAATAGCCGCGTGCTGGCCTACTGGAACAGCGTAGACATCGATGAATCACGGCTGGCGGACGGCCGCGCCGACAACACCCAGCTCGACGAATACGGCATCAACCTGATGAACGTCAGCGACCTGGGCTGGGCCAGCCTGGCCCTGGGCGCCGACATCTACCGCGAGGATTTCGAGGCTGAGCGCACCGGCAGCTTCCGCCCGGCGCCCCCTGAGGCGACCACGGATGTCTGGAGCGCCTACGCCAAGGCGGAGATACCCCTGGCAGCCCAATGGCGCATGGACCTGGGCTTGCGCTACGACGACTTCACCACAGAAGCCGACAACCTCAATGATGAGCGCTCAGCGGACGACACCTCCCTGTCCGCCGCGCTGGTGTGGACGGCTACCGAGTGGGCCACCCTGGCGCTGCGTTACGATGAGGCGTTCCGCGCCCCTACTGCGGAGGAGCTCTACACCACCGGTACGCACTTCTGCATTTTTCCAGGCTTCTGCAATACCTTCGTACCCAATGCTGACCTCGAGCCCGAGCAGGCTGCCAACGTTGAACTGGTCGGCCAGTTCAGCTTCACCGACACGCTGGGTGCCGACCGCATCAACCTGCAGGCGTCAGTATTCCAAAACGAGGTGGACGACTTTATCGAGCAGGTAGTTTCCGACCCGAGCTTCGGACCCTTCGGCGATGCCGGCACCACCACCTATATCAACGTCGAACAGGCCACCCTGGAAGGGTTTGAATTACAGGGCACGTACCAGCGCGACGCACTGGTATTCAAGCTCGCCTACGGCCAGACCCGCGGTGAAGACGACAACAGCGGTGACGATCTCACCAATATCCCCGCCGACACCCTGGTGGCCGATCTCAGCTACGGCTTCCTGCGCAACACACTGTTCGCCGGCGTGCGCGTGACCGATGCCGCCGCCCAGCGCCGCACCGACTTCTCGGAAAACGAAGACGGCAGCGTGTTCGATAGCTACACCGTCACCGACCTGTACGCGAGCTGGCAGCCGGCATGGGTGCCAGGCCTGAAGCTCGACCTTAACATCAACAACCTCGAGGACGATTTCTACACCCGCGCCTGGGACCAGGTGCCCGAGGCCGGCCGCGAAGTGATTCTGTTCGCCCGCTACAGTTTCTAGGAGGCTACCGTGAATCAGTCTGTAGAACCCAGCCTGCAGCAGGACCAGGTACTGCCGCTGCTGGAAGCCCTGCCCCGCTGGGGCAACACCGTGACCATCGTGTTCAGCGGCGGCTGCGTTTTCGAGTTCAAAGGCCCGTTCCCGGTGGGAGCCCAGGCCGAGGGTTTTTACAACCTCGACGGCCCGGTGCCCGGTTTTCACGGACACCTGCGGCTGGAAGCGCTGCAGCGCGTGCGCTTCCAGGACAAGCCCCACCGCGGCCGCGACAGCTACGCCTTCGTGTTCGAAGACATCGGCGGCAACACCGTGTTCAAGGTATTCCTGGGTCGCGACAGCAAGGGCGAAATCATTGCCGAGCAGCTCGAGGAATTCCTGCGCATTCGCAGCACGCTTTCTGTCTAGAACTACGCGTCCCGCCCGATCAGACCCCTGAGACTTAGGAGAACCCACATGAAGAACAAAGCTATGGAGAACCGCCTCAGTGACGAGGTCATGGCGTTTATCCATTCCCGTCGCAGCCTGCAGCTAGCGAGCATCGACCCCGAGGGTATGCCGTTCGCCTCCTACGCGCCGTTCGCGATTGGCGATGAGTGCCTGTACGTGCTGCTGAGCGAGATCGCCCTGCACGCCGTCAACCTGCAGAGCAATCCCACCGCCTCGGTGTTGATCATTGAGGACGAGGACACGGCAGGTGAACTGTTTGCGCGCATTCGCGTGAACTACACGGTGCGCGCCGAACGCATCGAGTACGACAGCCAGGACTGGCACACTGCGATGCAGGCCCTCACCGAACGCCACGGCGAGCGCCCGCGCAATCTCGGCGAACACACTGACTTCAAGATGTTCCGGCTGGTGCCGGAACGCGGTCGCTACGTGAAAGGGTTCGGCAAGGCCTACACGTTGGCCGGGGAGTCGCTGGCCGGTGAGGCGGTGGACCACCTGCGCGACGGGCACAAGCGGCGCAGTGCGGCGTAATCACCAGAGACTCTGCCCGAGAACCTCAGTCCAGTAGCTCGGCCGGCACCCGCCCGACGGTAACGTGCTTGGGTGCCGCACCCACTCGCACCCGCGCCAACTCGCGCTGTTCGGCAATCGAAATAATCGACAGGTCGTTGCTGCGGGTATTCGGCAGCAGGCAGCGCCCGCCGTCGAGGTCCAGCGCAGCCCAGCTCGGCGCGTCGCCGACGTCGATGATAGCCAGGGTCGCGAGCTGGTCGCCGGCAATGCGCACCAGCGCGGCATAATCCGAGGCGCGCCCCGCCACACAGAGAGTGGTCTCATCCGGCGTTAGCGCCAGGCCGTGATGAGGCGCCTCGAAATCCGAGTCCGCCTCGGTCACCCCCTGATCGACCGGCAGCTCAAGCCGCCCCAGCTGACGATCCTCCTTGAGGTCAAAGGCAACCACCGCGTGGGCGTTGGAGAGCTGCGCGTACAGTCGCGTTTCGTCGCGGTTGAACACGAAGGGGCGCACGCCGGCTTCAAAGCTGTAGCGCTTCAGCCGGCCCAGGGACACCGCGTCGACTACCGTAATGTTGTAGGCATTGGGGTCGGCGTCCCGCTCGACCCTGTCTTTGAGCATGTTACCGAGGCTCGCCGCGTAAACCCGGGCACCGTCGTGGGTGGTGTGCACATCGTGAGGCCACTCGCCGGTGGGAAAGGCCCCCAGGTGCTCACCGCTGCTGGCATCCAGCACCTCCACGATATTGCCGCCGTAGATCAGTGCCGACACATAAAGCCGGCGGCCGTCCGGCGAGATATCCATATGATCGGCGCGCATGCCTGAGACCGGTGTGCGCCACAGCACGCCGCCACTTTCGATATCGAAGGCCGCCACGTCGCCGAGATAACCGCGCGAGACATAGAGCACCCGCCCGTCCCGTGACAGGTCGGTATCCTGGGCAAAGTTGAGGCCGCCGCGGCTCTCCAGGTAGCCCTGGGCCAGCCACTGCAAGGGGTCGCGGAACAGGTCGACGCGCTTACCGTCCGGCACCACGTCAAGGGTCTCGACAACCTGGTAGCTGGCGAGGTCCACCATGGAGACCGTGCCCTCGACCACATTGGAGACAAAAGCGATTTCGCGGCTGGGACCGGTCAGGTCGCCGGAATGATCCTGTGGCCCGCGGCCATAGCGGGTCTCGCGCCAGGACAGGTGCGCGCCGAACATCAGCGCCGCCAACAGCACCCAGATGAAGAGCTGTTTAATCCTGGTCATGCGGCATGGTCGTGTGACTCATGGGCGCAGTGTGCCATATCCACCCGAGACCGGGGGACGACTGGCTGTTTTTGTGACCCAGGGATAATCTCGCAATAGTGCAACTATGCTGCGGCTCTGATCCCCTTGGCAAGATCCCCGATCCACTAGGCAAGATCCCCCAGCAGCTCGGCCTGGGGGCAGACCGCGAACAGCGAGCGCGCAGATGACTGCGGAAGCAATGTGTTACATCCCAGCGACCTCAATTCCCTGCTTGAATACGACATCGACAGGAATACCGGCCGTCGCCAGGCGATCCAGGTCACTCTGCAGGGTGGGGCCGATGTTTCCCAGCTCCGCCATCATGCGGTCGACACCGTCGTAGTCTCCGTCACCCTGCAACACCAGGATGAGACGGCTCAGGTCGCGCACCGCGGCCTCGAACTCAGGCACATTGACGCGATACTGGCCCGTGGCCGCATCACGGCTGAAAGCGCCGGCGGCTTCAAAGAAGTTGAAGCGCACCATGTTGGCTTTGCCGTGGGCGCTGGAGGCGCCGAAGCGCACGGAGCGGAACAGGCCGGCCAGGAAAGTCACGTAGTTGTCCATCAGCTCGCCGTCGGCTATCTCACCCTTCTCTCGCAGCTGCTGCACCATGTACAGGCCGAGGATGTCCGCCTTGCCCTCTTCCAGGGCCGAAGAGTGCTCCTTGAGGGCCTTGCGCACCGTGCCCTGCCCGTCCAGCGTGTTCTTGATGCCGAGCCCGTGGGCGACCTCGTGGAACATGGTGTTGGAGAAGAAGGCATCGAAGGTGACGTGCCGGCGCTGATCTTCCGCGATCAGCTCCCCCGCAATCGGTACCAGGATTTTGTCGAACTTTGCCTGCATCGCGTTCTTTAGCTGGAGGCGCCGCGTGCCTTTAGCGAGCTGAACCTCCTCATCGTTGGGCAAGTTGATGGCAATGGTTTTGGCGCCGGCGTTGCTGTGGCCGGCGTAGTAGATTGCATCGTAGGCGCCCAGGTCGGCGTTGGAGCCGGGCATCTGTGCCTTGTAGGCGTCGGGCACCGGCAGACCCTGCTGCAGTTCCGGCAGGTACTTCGAGAAACGCGCCAGCCGCTCGCTCCACGCCAGGTCCTTGATGAGCACGTAGGACTCGTAGGCCGCCCGGTAACTGAACAACGCGTCTTCGTAGTTCTCGATGGCGCCGATCACCAGCTCCACCTCGTTGTTCTTCATGTCCATCCAGGCCATGTCGGAGGGCTGGTAGTTGTCGGTTTCGATGGCATCAGCCCGCAGCGTCAGATAGGCGGCAAACTCGGGATCTTCCGCCAGGGTCGCCGCCTTACGCAGCAGCGCCCCCGCCGCTTGTAGCTGAGATGCGTAGGCCTCGCTGTAGGGCACCAATGTCAGTTCCCCGGCTTCACTTCGCTTTACCAGCGAATACAGACCATCTTTGCCGGCTTGCGGCCAGGCCTCAAACTCCGCTTTGGTCATATCCTCCGGGTAGAAACGCGCGCCGGCGGGCTTCTCCCCCACCCCGGTGACAAAAGGTTTGTCGCCGCCGAGCCGGTCCCAAGGACCGTAGTTGATCTCCGCGAAACGGCGCTGGGCCGGATCCTCGATACTCTCTAACAACGGGCCCGCCTCGCCGTAGGCCTGCAGCCAGAACAGCTCGTTCATGATCTCCGAGGCCTCGATCAGCAGCTTGAGCATTTGCCGCTGGTTGTCGCTCAGGTGTGACAGATCTGCGGTGAGCGTGAAGGTCTCATAGATGTCATAGCGATCAATCGCAACGGCCTTCGCGTCGGCTGCCGTCTCGAGTGTTGAGCTACTCTGATCAAGTGCAGGTTTTTCATCGCAGCCAAGCAGCAGGCCCACGATAGCGGCGAGAAAGAGGCATTGAGTGCGTGTCATGGGACTACCCCATCGAGTCATTGTTATTGTTGAAGAGCGAATGATACCCCAGCCCGAGGCAGTGACCATTTGAGAGTGCTCAAATCGCGCCCGGCTGACCCCGTGTATCGCGAATACCGGTTCTGCATTACACTCCCGGGAAAATAACAACGACCATAGGGGGCTGTAGCTTGTCTGCTAATCATTCAGCAGCTTATCCGGAGCTGACCTGGATCGCCGTCATTGTCGGCTGGATACTTGGCTGCATCATTGCCATATCCATCGGCTACGCCGCACTGATTCTCGGCTTCTCTATCGAGGGCTCGGAGCTTGCTGCCATCCTGGGTTTTGGGGTGCTGCGCGGCATCCTGCGCCGCAAGAGCATCATCGAGAACAACATCGTGCAAACCATCGCCAGCGGCGTGAACGGCGCCTCATCGGGCATGATGTTTTCGGTGCCGGCGATCTTCCTGCTCAACTTCCAGGATCGCTTCGACCCTGTCATCCTCACCTTCGGCTGCATCGCCGGCGCCTTCCTGGGAATTGCCTTCATCATTCCCCTGCGCAAGCACATGATCGACTACGAGCGCCTCACCTACCCCGGTGGCGTCGCGGTGGCCACCATCCTGAAATCGCCTGGAGCCGGTGTACGCAAGGCACTGATCCTCCTTATTGCGGCGCTGGTCAGCGCCACGGTACATGCCATCACCATTAAGACCGGCGTGTCCAACTGGAACCTGGGTGAACTGATCGGCTTGCCCAGCTATATGAACGGCATCTGGTACCTGTCATTGATGACCATCGGTGTCGGCTTCATCGCCGGGCGCGGCGGCATCGCCTTCATTATTGGCGGCTTCGTGGCCTATTGGTTTCTGTCGCCGATGCTGGCGCTGACCAATGGTTTCCCGCTGGACCCCGCCACTGCTGAGGTGATCCGGGAGCCCGGCCCCCTGCGCCTGCTGCTCTACCGCCCGGTGGGCATCGGTATGCTGATTGGTGGGGCGGTCATGGGTGTCATACTGGCTGCACCGCTGATTCTCAGCGCCATCAAATCGATGCAGAAAGCGGCCCAGGTAAAGTCGGATGCCTCTAACGACGAAATGCCCATCAAGCTGCTCTACACCGCCATCGGAGGCGCGCTGGTCCTGCTGTGCTACATGGCAGTGACGGCGGTAGACAGCATCGGCATTGGCGGCGGCATCGCAATGGCAGTACTCGGCACGCTGTGGATATGGATGGCGGGCATCATCCTCTCCGAGGCTATCGGCCGCACCAACTGGTCACCGCTGTCGGGCATGACCCTGGTAGGCATTACTCTGCTCATCGTGCTGACCCAGGCGTTAGGCATGGACCGTGGCGATTCGATTGTCGCGGCGCTGATGGTGGGCGCCGCCATGTGTGTCGCGATGTCGCAGGCTACCGACCTGATGCTGGACCTCAAGACGGGTTACCTGGTAGGTGCCACGCCGCGCATGCAGCAGCTCGGCCAGTTTATCGGCGCCTGGCTTGGGCCCATCGTTGTCATCCTGGTGATATTCGTGTTGGACAAGTCCCACGGCCTGGGCTCGGAGGCCTTGCCGGCTCCGCAGGCCCAGGCGCTGGCCAGCACCATTGACGGCATCATGGGCGGCGATGTGCCCACCGAGAAATATGCCGCCGGCGCCATACTCGGTGGCGTGTTGTCCGCCTTCATGGGTGGTCTCGGCATTACCGTGGGCCTGGGCTTCTACCTGCCCTTCAATATCGTCCTGACCTACTCCCTGGGTACCCTCTTCAGGGAGCTGTCTGATCGTTTGCAGGGCCAGACCTGGAGCGAGCAGGTGGGCATACCTGTCGCCGCTGGGGTCATTGTCGGCGAAGCGCTAGTCGGTGTGGGTCACGCCGTTGGCATTGTCCTGGAAACGCTATAGCGGGAGTTTGACGATGAAATCAATCGGAATGCTAATGCTGTTCTTCGGATTCCTGGCAGGTGCTTATGCCACCGCGCTGGATGTTGAGCACGTGCAGTGGGTGCTGTTCGGGATCGCAGTGGTTGTCGCGGTCTTTGGCATGCAGCTCGTCAAACGCACCGATAGCGCACACGCCCAGTCCGAAGCGGTCCTTGAGAACAATCGCAACGAGCTGCGTCAGTCACTGGACAATGTGGTGCGCGACCTGCGTGAGATGGCGACCGCGTCGATGCCTGAGGACGGGACTCTGCGCGCCATAATAGACAATAAGCTGCGTGAGGACTTGCGTCGCTTCGCGGAAGCGCGGGGGAGCATGGTTCACCTTTTCGGCCTGCAGACCTACGCTGACATCATGAGCAGCTTCGCGGCGGGTGAGCGCTACATCAATCGCGTCTGGTCGGCCTCAGTAGACGGCTACCACAGCGAGGCCGCAATCTACCTAGAGAAGGCCGCCGGCCAGTTTGCCGATGCCCGAGGCCAGCTCGACAGGGCTGTGCAGGGCGCCAGCTGACACCCCGCTGCACGTTCTCGACAGGTTCAGCGTGTCAGGTCGATTAGCACCTTGCACTGGCTTGATGGATTGCGCAGCGCTTCGAAGGCACCGGGGGCATCGTCCAGGCTCACGATATCGGTAATCATCGCACTGGCATCGATACGCTTGGCCACCATCATGTCGATGGTAAACTGGAAGTCTTCCTTCTCGTAGCCCACCGCCCACTGGATGCGCAACTCCTTGACGAAGGCCGTCAACGGAACGATCTCGTCCGGGTTGTCGCACACGCCAATACCCATGATGACGCCCCGAGCCGGGGCCCGGTCGATGCAGGCCTGTAGAATACCGGGCGCCCCCACGCACTCGATCTGTACCGCGGGCGCCGCCCCGGTCAGCGTCTCGAACTGGGCACCTACATCCCCTGCGGGGTCAACGAAATCCATGAAACCGAGGGTGCGGGCCATATCCAGGCGCGCGGGCGACATCTCGCTGATAACAACGGAGCGGGCACCGAAGAAACGACACCAGATTGCACAGGCCAGGCCGATGGGGCCTGCACCTATGATCAATACGTCTTTCT
>JANQGK010000176.1 GCA_028277365.1 Halieaceae bacterium
TGACCGCCCCCTCAACGCCGAAACCCCGCCGCATCTGCTGGACGACCCCGTCACGCCGGCGGAACGGCTGTTCATACGCAACAACGGGCTGCCGCCGGCGACGATCGACACCGGCAAGTGGGCGCTCACCATCGACGGCGAGTCAGCCAAATCCACCCGCCGCTTCACGCTGGCAACCCTCAAGCAACGTTTCAAGACCCGTAGCTACCAGCTCACCCTGGAGTGCGGCGGCAACGGTCGCAGCGAATTCAACCCGCCGGCCCGCGGCAACCAGTGGACCACTGGCGCGGTGGGCTGCCCGCGCTGGACCGGGGTGCGGCTGCGGGATGTGCTGAAAGACGCCGGCGTGAAAGACGACGCGGTCTACGTCGGCTACTACGGTGCCGATACCCATATCTCCGGCGACCCCAACAAAGTGGTGATTTCCCGCGGCGTGCCTATCGACAAGGCCATGGAGAAGCAGTCGTTGATTACCTGGGCCATCAACGACGAAGAGTTGCCCGTCCACAACGGCCATCCCCTGCGGTTGGTCTTCGGCGGCTGGCCGGCTTCCACCTCCGGCAAGTGGCTCACTCGCATCAGCATTCGCAATCGGGTGCACGACGGCCCCAAGATGGGAGGCTACTCCTACCGGGTGCCCTGTAAACCCGTGGTCCCCGGCGCCGATGTGCCGGAGGAGGACATGTGCATCATCGAATCCATGCCGGTGAAATCCCTGGTAACGTACCCGAAGACCGGGCTGGTGCACCGCGGCGGTCAGGCGCTGGAGGTGCGCGGGCACGCCTGGGCCGGAGACCGCTCGGTCAGCGATGTCGATGTCTCCATCGACTTCGGCCAGACCTGGCAGCCGACCCGGGTGCGCAAGCCCTCTAACCGCCTGGCCTGGCAGCAATGGTCCACCGGCATCGAGTTTCCCCAGCGCGGCTATTACGAAATCTGGGCCCGGGCCACCGACTCCTCCGGCATCGCTCAGCCCATGGTCGTGCCGGGCTGGAACCCCCGCGGCTACCTCAACAACGCCACCCACCGCATCGCGGTAAAGGTGGTGTAAGCATGCCCGGTTCGCCCGTGATTCCTGCGAAACCGGTGACCCGCATCAGCGGGTTTCAACCACTCCGCCCTCTGAGGACGGCGTTGTCCTACCTATTGGCGCAGCCATCGAAGAGCGCGCGGATCGGATTTGTTTTCTGCGCCATTGTTCAGGCACTTCCACTCCATGCCGACACCGACCCTAGCACCGGCCTGGTTATCGCCCCGGGCTACGAGCAGGTCAAAGCCCAGTGCACCGCCTGCCACTCCGGCCGGCTGGTGGCCCAGAACCGCGCCGACCGCGACGGCTGGCTGCAGATGATCCGCTGGATGCAGGACACCCAGAACCTGTGGCCGCTGGGTGAGGCAGAACCGGTAATTCTCAACTATCTTGCGGAGAACTACGGGCCTTTGCCGCGCGGAAGGCGCGCACCGCTCGATGTAAGCTTCGAGTAGCTGATGTCAGTCAAGTCTGCGATCTGGGTAATCCAGTAGTCTCGAGCACAACAAGCACCGCGGCCCGTTCGCAGGCAGCACTACAGCGAGGACTACCCATGGACAATCACCTGCCCCAGATCATCGGCAACACTCCGCTGCTGCACCTGCGCAAGGTGTCGGAACTGACCGGTTGCCATATCTACGGCAAGGCGGAGTTCATGAATCCCGGCGGCTCGGTCAAGGACCGCACCGCGCTCGGCATCATCCAGGCGGCGGTGGCGGCTGGCGATTTGCGTCCCGGCGGTGTGGTGGTCGAGGGTACGGTGGGCAACACCGGCATCGGGCTTACCATCGTCGCCAACGCCATGGGGTTCGAAACCGTGGTGGTGATGCCCCAGGGAGCCAGCAAAGAAAAGATTGATCAGGTGGAAATGCTGGGTGCGGAGCTGATCCTGGTACCCACCGTAGGCTACGATAACCCCCACCACTACATTCATACCGCTGAGAAAGTCGCCGAGGGCCGCGCCCACCAGGAGGCCCACGGTGCCATCTGGGCACGCCAGTTCGACAACCCCGCCAATACGCAAATCCATTTCGACACCACCGGCCAGGAAATCTGGCAGCAGACCGACGGCAAGGTGGACGGTTTCATCTGCTCGGTAGGTACCGGCGGTACCCTCAGCGGTGTGGCAGCGGCGCTGCGGGAGAAAAACTCCGACGTGAAAATCGGCGTGGCCGACCCCATGGGCTCCGGGGTCTACAATTACTTCAAGGAGGGAGCACCTCGCAAGGAGGGCTCATCCATCGTCGAAGGTGTGGGAGTGAGTTTTGTGCCCGGCAATCTGGCCGGTCTGGAGGTGGATTTCGCCTGCCAGGTCGGCGACGAGGAAGCGCTGCCCTATCTCTACGACCTGCTCAAGGAGGAGGGCATCTCGGTAGGTGGCTCGGCGGCGGTAAACATCGCCGGCGCCGTGCGCCTGGCCGAGGAAATGGGTCCCGGGCACACCATCGTTACCATCCTCTGCGACTCCGGCGCGCGCTACGCCAGCAAGCTGTTCAATGCCGAGTTCCTCTGGCAGCACAAGCTGCCCTATCCGGCGTGGATCGCAGCCTGAGCAGGCTGCGCAACGCACCGTGAAACGGCGGGACTGCCTCAGGTCACTGGCGGCGGCCCGCGCAGGAACGATGGTGTCGTAGATCCCACCGGAATAACGGCAGTGTCACCTGAGCTTCTTGTACTTCACCCGGTGCGGCTGGTCCGCCTCGGCACCGAGCCGGGCCTTGTGGTCTTCCTCGTAGTCGGTGAAGTTGCCCTCGTGGAACACCACGTTGCCGTCGTCCTCGTAGGCGAGGATGTGGGTGGCGATGCGGTCCAGGAACCAGCGGTCGTGGGAGATCACCAGGGCCGAGCCCGGGAAAGCCAGTAGCGCCTCTTCCAGGGCGCGCAGGGTTTCCACGTCCAGGTCGTTGGTGGGCTCGTCCAGCAGCAGCACGTTGGCGCCCTGCTTGAGCAGCTTGGCCAGGTGCAGGCGGTTGCGCTCACCGCCGGAGAGATCCTTGACGAACTTCTGTTGGTCGGTGCCCTTGAAATTGAATTTGCCCACGTAAGAGCGGGAGTTGATCTCGTAGCTGCCAATCTGCAGATTGTCGTGGCCGTCGGAAATTTCCTCCCACACGGTCTTGCTACCGTCCAGGTCGTCGCGGCTCTGGTCCACGTAGGCAATCTGCACGGTATCGCCAATGCGCACCGTGCCGTTGTCGGGCGCTTCGGTGCCGGTCAGGATACGGAACAGCGTGGATTTCCCCATGCCGTTGGCGCCAATAATGCCGACGATGGCGCCCTTGGGCACCTTGAAGCTCACCCCATCCAGCAGTAACCGGTCGCCGAAGGACTTGTTCAGCTTGTCGACCTCGATCACCAGGTCACCCAGGCGCTGGCCCGGCGGGATGTAGATTTCGTTGGTCTCGTTGCGCGTCTGGAACTCCTGGGACTGCAGGTCTTCGAAGCGCTGCAGGCGCGCCTTGCTTTTGGCCTGACGGCCCTTGGGGTTGGCGCGCACCCACTCCAGCTCGGCTTTAATGGTTTTCTGGATCGACGCCTCCTGGCGCTGCTCCATTTCCAGGCGCTTTTCCTTTTGCTCCAGCCAGGAGGAGTAGTTGCCTTCATAGGGAATGCCGCGGCCGCGGTCCAGCTCGAGAATCCAGCCCGCGGCGTTGTCGAGGAAGTAGCGGTCGTGGGTAATCGCCACCACGGTGCCGGGGAAGTCCAGCAGGAAGCGCTCCAGCCAGGCCACGCTTTCGGCGTCCAAATGGTTGGTGGGCTCGTCCAGCAGCAGCATGTCGGGGTTGGACAGCAGCAACCGGCAAAGGGCCACCCGGCGCCGCTCACCGCCGGAGATTTTGGTGACGTCGGCATCCCAGGGCGGCAGGCGCAGGGCGTCAGCGGCAATCTCCAGCCGGGTTTCGATGTTGTGGGCGTCGGTGGCCTGGATGATGTCTTCCAGCTCCGCCTGGCGCTTGGCCAGGGCGTCGAAGTCGGCGCCGTCCTCGGCGTAGTCGGCGTAGACCTTGTCCAGCTCGGCCAGCGCATCGATGGCATCGCTGAGGCCTTCCTCGACATTGCCGCGCACGTTTTTGTCCGGGTCGAGCTGCGGCTCCTGGGGTAGATAGCCCACCTTGATGCCGGGCTGCGGGCGCGCTTCACCGAGAATATCGCTGTCTATGCCCGCCATGATCTTGAGCAGGGTGGATTTGCCCGCGCCGTTCAGGCCCAGCACGCCGATCTTGGCGCCGGGAAAAAACGACAGGGAAATGTCTTCCAGGATCTTGCGCTTGGGCGGCACGATCTTGCCGACCCGATTCATTGTGTAGACGTATTGAGCCATGGGTCCTCCGCAGTGAGGCTGGCGATTTTCCTGTTTATCGCTCCGCTGTCAACGCGGTTGCGCCGCCATGTTCGGCGGCCGTTCAGGCGGCCAGCTGCCGTCTGCGTAGGGGCGCAGGAAGGCCACAGAGAACCAGTGGTAGCGGCCCGACTCGGCGTTGCGCACCGTGCAATTGTAGCGCGAACGCCCGGCGGGTAGCGGCTTGTCGGCCTGAAACACCAGGGTTTTGCCGTCTTCGCGCTTGTTGATGGGTTCAGCCCGGCCGCTGGCGTAACACTGCAGGCCGGCATTCAGGGACTGATCATCCAATTTGATCTCCAGGATAGGGCGGGTAACCGAACCCGGCAGCAGGCCGTCGTCGAGTTTGTCGCCCTCTTCGTCGCGCAATTTCACGTCGTCGATAGGCATAGGCAGTGCCCTCAGCTTGAGGCGAAAATCCTCCGGCTCGCCGTTGCGCCCGCCCATCGGGAAGCGCGGCATGGCCAGCCCCTCGCCTCTGCGCACCGCGCCGGAGGCCTGGCTCATGCCCAGGAAGCCCAGCGCCTCCAGCAGTTCCAACAGCGCTTCGTCGTATTCACCGTAGGGGAAGGCCAGCACCTTGTGGTCCTGGCCGATATTGGTCTTGATGCGGGCCTGGGCGTACTGGATTTCACGCTGGGCCCGGGCGCGCCAGAGACTCATATCGGTATCGGCTGGACGGCGCACGAAGTGCGGATGGCTGACGCTGTGGTTGGCGATGGCGGCGCCGTTGTCAGCCATCTCCAGCAATTGGTCCCAGATCATGAAGCCCTGACGGGCACGGTCTACGGGCTCGGTGTTGGCAAACACCACAAACGGCCAGCCGCGCTCTTTCAGCAGCGGGTAGGCGTGGGTGTAGATGGAGCTGTAGCTGTTGTCGAAGGTAATCAGCACGGTGTTTTCCGGTGGCTTCCCCCGGCGCCGCTGCATCACCTTAACCACCGTTTCCAGGTCCACCACCTCGAGGCCCGACTCCTCGATAATCTTCAGGTGCTGCTTGAACAGGGCGGGGCTGGTACTGGTCGCCGCCGGCGTGTCGTCACTGATGTGGTGGTACTGCAGGATGACCAGCGCCGAGGCGCGCATCGACGGCAGGCACAGGGTAAGCAGGCCGAGGGTAAGCAGACAGAACCCCGCCAGCGATGTCCTCGCATAGCGCGGCAAAGTAGAGGCGAGCGGCGAGATCAGAGCATGCAATGCCTTCATGGAGAGTGGGACCTTCGACCAAAAGAGGGCCACCCACACTAGCCGCCGGGCATGAATGTGAGGTTACAGGGTTGGGTAGTGGTGCCTGTTTGTGCAACGCAGCTCGCAAAAGCCCGGCATGGCTTTCCACCTCAGGTAATGGGTGCATTGCTGAGGTCTTCCGAATCCACCGGTATGTCCAGCGGCTCGTGCTCCTCAGTGAAGGCCTCGACTTGTTGCACGACGCGGCGGTTGTCGCGGCCGTAGCGGGCAATATGGAATAACGCGTCCCCGGAGTACACCAGCGGCAGGTTGGTGCGCCCGATCACCACCCCGGCGTGGATGGCCCTGATCTCGGTTTCCGTGGTGCCCAGGGGGTCTGCCACCACGCCTATGACCTGGTCGCGACTGACCCTGGCGCCCAGCGGCACCAGAGTGCGTAACACACCGCTCTCCGGAGCCCGCTCCCAGTAGGTCTGGTTGCTGAATATCGGTTCCTTGCGCGGGCGTGTGCGGCGGCTCTTGCGCAGCATGCCGATTTCCCGCATCACGTTGATCACACCTTTTACTCCGGCGCGGATGTATACCTCGTCGAAGCGCAGCGCCTCGCCGGCTTCATACAGGATCACCGGGATGCCCAGGTCGCCGGCGCACTCGCGCAGGGAGCCGTCGCGAATCTTTGAATCGAGGGCGAGCGGCACGTTGAAGGCCTCGGTCATGGCCTGGGTGCCGGGCTGGTCAAGGTCGGCGCGGATCTGCGGGAAGTTGCTCCGGTGGCGAGCGCCGGTGTGCAGGTCGATGCCGTGAGTGCACTTGCTGACGATCTTCTCGACAAAGGTGTGCGCCACCCGGCCGGCCAGGGAGCCGCGCGCCGAGCCCGGGAAACAGCGGTTGAGGTCGCGGCCGTCAGGCAGGTAGCGCGACTGGTTCAAAAAGCCGTGTACATTGACGATGGGAATAGCCAGCAAGGTGCCGCTGATGTTTTTCAGCGCCTTGCTTTGCAGCACCCGGCGGATGATCTCCACGCCGTTGATCTCGTCGCCGTGAATCGCGCCGGAAATAAACAGGGTCGGGCCGGGTTTCTTGCCGCGCACCACCTGCACCGTCATCGACAGATCGTCGTGGGTGTAGGTGGGTGCCACCCGCAGGTTGACCTCCCGGCGTTCGCCGGCGGCGATGACCTGGCCGTCGATGAGCAGGTCAGCTTGTCTGGTAGTTCCCAATCGAGCTGTATCCTTCAGCCTTTGGTGCGGCGGCTCCTGGGTTTGTGTTCCGCCACCGCCTCTTCCAAGAATTCGATGATCTTGCCCGCCACGTCCTTGCCGGTGGCTTCCTCGATACCGCCCAGGCCGGGTGAGGAATTCACTTCCATGATCAAGGGTCCACGGCTGGAGCGTAGCATATCCACGCCCGCCACCTTCAGGCCCATGGTCTGGGCGGCCTTCACCGCGGTAGCCCGCTCGGCGGGGGTGAGTTTGATCAGTTCGGCGCTTCCGCCCCGGTGCAGGTTGGAGCGGAACTCGCCTTCGGCGGCGGTGCGCTGCATGGCGGCGTAAACCCGGCGGCCGATTACGAAGGCGCGGATGTCGCTGCCGCCGGCTTCCTTGATGAATTCCTGCACCAGGAAGTTGGCGCCCAATTCCTGAAACGCATCGATCACCGACTCCGCCGCCTTGATGGTTTCCGCCAGTACCACGCCGCGGCCCTGGGTGCCTTCCAGCAACTTCAGCACCAGTGGTGCGCCGCCTACCAGCTTGATGAGCCGGCGGGTATTACCGACGTCGTGGGCAAAGCCGGTGACCGGCAGTCCCAGGCCTTTGCGGGACAAGAGCTGCAGGGCTCGCAGCTTGTCGCGGCTGCGACCGAGCGGGATGGACTCGGTGAGGCAGTAAACCCCCATCATTTCGAACTGGCGGATCACCGCAGTACCGTAGGACGTGACCGAGGCACCGATGCGGGGGATCACCGCGTCGAAGCCCTCGAGTTTCTCGTCCTTGTAGATGATGCCGGGCTTGGACGAAGTGATGTCCATATAGCACTTGAGGATGTCGATCACCCGGACGCTGTGGCCGCGCTGCTCGGCGGCTTCGACCAGCCTGCTGGTGGAGTAGAGCCCCGGGTTGCGCGACAGGATGCCGATCTTCATGGCCAGTCTCCGGGTATCGGAGGTGCAGGGAGGTGCCTGGCGAGCGGCCTACTCATCATCGTCATCGCGGGGCGGCGGGCGGCTCAGGTAGGAGCGGCCAGGGTCCACCAGGTAGTTGCCGCGCATGGCGGTGCGCCCCAGCAACATCCGGAACTTCATGGACTCGCGGTCGGTGAGGGTAATCTCCGCGTCGACCTGCTCGTCGCCGATCTGGATGATGGAATGGATGACATAGCGCATTTCCGAGTGACCGCCGGAATCGCGCACTTCGCGCTGGTCCAGCAGCCTGGCCTCGCACTCCACCACTTCATCGAGGTCGTACTGCAAAGGGTGCATGCCGAAGCGCACCCAGGACTCGCCATCTTTCTCAAACAGCTCCACACGGAAAGCGTGCAGCGCGCTGGTGCGCGCGCCGGTGTCCACCTTGGCCTTGATGTGTTCGATGCCCAGGTCGGGCAGGGCCAGCCACTCGCGCCAGCCCAGGGTTTGCTTAGGCATGTACCTTCTTAACCGATAGTCCTCGGCCGATAGCGTAGTACTCAATACCCAGCTCGGCCACGTAGGCGGGATCGTAGAGGTTGCGGCCGTCGATGATCAGCGGGCGCTTCATCAACTTTTTCACTTGCTCGAAGTTCGGTGAGAAGAAAGCCTTCCACTCGGTGCAGATCACCAGGCACTCGGCGCGCTTGAGGGCGTCTTCCTTGCTGTCGCACAGAACAAAGTCTTCCCGCTCGCCGTAGAGCTTGCGTGCGTTGTCCATGGCCTCCGGGTCAAAGGCCTGTACGGTGGCACCCTGCGACCACAGCACGTCTAACAGGTAGCTGCTGGGGGCCTCCCGCAGGTCATCGGTGTTGGGCTTAAAGGCCAGGCCCCACACCGCAATGCGGTACTTGGAGAGGTCGGCTCCCAGGCAGTTCAGCACCCGCTCCCCCAGCTTGTTTTTCTGGCGCTGGTTGGTGTCGTGCACCGCGGTAATGATGGGAGCAGCCTGGTCGTGGGTCTTGGCCAGGTGCTTGAGGGCGCGAATGTCTTTGGGGAAACAGGAGCCCCCGTAGCCGGCACCGGGGTAGATGAACTGATAGCCGATTCTCGGGTCGGCGCCGATGCCGCGGCGCACTTCCTCGATATCGGCGCCAACTGCCTCGGCGATATTGGCCATCTCGTTGATAAAGCTGATCTTGGTGGCGAGCATGGCGTTGGCCGCGTACTTGGTCATCTCCGCGCTGCGCTGGTCCATGACCATCAGCTTGTCGCGGTTGCGGTTGTAGGCCTGGTACATGATGCGCAAGTCGTCGATGGCCTGAGGCGAGTCGGAGCCGATCACGATGCGGTCCGGGCGGGTGGCGTCAGCCACCGCCGAGCCTTCCTTGAGGAATTCCGGGTTGGAGACCACATCGAAGGGAATGTCTTCACCGCGCTCGGCCAACGCCTCGGTGATGGCGGCTTTGACCTTGTCGGCGGTTCCCACCGGCACCGTGGACTTAACAATCACCACCTTGCGCTCGGTCATGTGCTTGCCGATGGTGGCGGCTACCTCCAGCACGTACTTCAGGTCGGCGGCGCCATCGGTGTCGGAAGGCGTGCCCACCGCGATAAACAGGAAATCACTGGCGCGGATGGCAGCGCCCGCGTTATCGGTAAAGGTGAGCAGCTTGTTGTCGATGGCCTCCTGCATCATCGGCGCCAGGCCCGGCTCGTAGAAGGGCACGGTGCCGGCCTTCAGCGCCTTGACCCGTTCCTTGTCCACGTCCATGCAGGTCACCTTGTGGCCCACATCGGCCATCACCGCGGCCTGCACCAGGCCCACGTAGCCGCTGCCAAATACGCTGATATCCATGCTGTTTCCAGTGGTTGACGAAAAAACCGCGAGTTTATTTCGATCATGTTACAGCAATGCGACAGCGGAAGATCGGCTACCGGGCGGCCTGCCACACCAGGCAGAAGTCTGCACCTCCTTCCTGCGCCTTGCCGACCCGGACCTCGCCACTGTGTAGCTGCATGATGCGGGCGACTATCGCCAGACCCAGCCCGAAACCGGACTTGTCCGCGGCGCTCGATTGGTCCAGCCGGACGTAGGCCGAGAACACTGAATCTCGCTCTGCTGCGGGAATGCCGGGGCCGTCGTCCATCACGTGAAGGACGCAACGACCCGCCTCCCGGTGCGCCCGCACGGCGATCAGAGAAGTGGCGAAGCGCTGGGCGTTCCCGACCAGATTGTCCAGAGCACGGGCCAGCAGGCGCTCGTCCGCGTTAATGCACAGCGCTTCGTCCGCGTCCAACAACAGCGGAATCCGCGGCGCGCGACGATTGTAGGCGGCCGCGTAGCTTTCCAGCCATGGTCCCAGTTCCAGGGTTTCGAGGTCCGGCGTCAGATGGCTCTGCTCCAGCTCTGCGTAGCTGAGCATTTCCTCAATCAGCGCATTGAGTTCCTCGATATCCCGATCCATGGCAGCGCGTTGCCGGGCCTGGTCCTCTGCGCTGGCGCCCGAGAGCATCTCCAGGCCGAAGCGCAGCCTGGCCAGAGGAGTGCGCAGCTCGTGGGAGACCGCGTAGGTCATCTCCCGGTGCGATTGCAGCAGCCACTCGATACGCTGCGCCATGCTGTTGAAGGCCTGGGCGAGTGGCGCCAGCCAGGACCCCGGTGGAATCTGTACGCGGCTGGAAAAGTCCTGCTCGCCAAAGGCTTTGGCTGAGCGCTGCAGCCGGTCCAGGTCCCGGCCCAGGGGGCGAATCCATAGAAACACCGCGAGCGCGATCAGGCTGTAGAACAGCGGTACCACCCATTCGGAACGGCCGGTGTCTAAGGCCGGGGCAGGGCCCAGCGCCAATACCCAGTCACTGCTGCCGTGGCGTCTGTAAAACACCGGCTCACCTTCGGCGTCGTAGAGCTGCAGAACCCGGCCGGCCTCAAGCTGCGCGAACTCGGCCTGCAAAGAGGCGAAATCCGCCAGCGGGTAGAGGTCCGCCGGCATGGCGAGCGCCTCGTCGAGCGCCTTGAGCATATCGTCCCTGTCGCGCTCGTCGATCTCCGGGAAGCGTGACTGGGCGTAGAGAAACCCGCCGCCGACCAGTGTGCCCTCTCTGAGTGCCAGGTGCTCCTCATTCTGGCGCTCCAATATCGCCTCCAGGCTAAGCCCGGTGACGACGACCAGCAGCGCCACCAGCAGGTAGGCCCGCAGGAAGTTCCAGCGCACCCGAGAGACCTTCAAGCCCATCCGTCTGCCACGAACAGGTAACCCTTGCTCCACACCGTCTTGATTCGGCGCGGCTGTTCCCCATGGTCGCCGAGCTTCTTGCGCAAGTGAGAAACGCACACGTCGACGGTGCGGTCCAGGCCGTCGTACTCCAGGCCGCGTAGCCGTTCGTAGATTTCCGCGCGCGAGAGCACTTCGCCCGGGCGCCGCGCCAGCAGGCACAGCAGGTCGAATTCCTGGGTGGTGAGGGCCACCGGCTCCCCGTGAAGGGTGACTGACTGGGCGGCGGGCAAAATGCGCAGACCGCCAAAGCACAGTTCGCCGTCGCTGTCAGAGGGTGCCTCAAAGCGCCGCAGCAGGGCGCGGACGCGGGCCAGCAGGACTCGCGGTTCCACGGGCTTGACCACGTAGTCGTCCGCTCCCAGCTCCAGTCCTACCACCTGGTCGATGTCTCCGCCCTTGGCGGTAAGCATCAGGATCGGCCCGTGGTAGTGTTCGCGCAGTTGCCGGCAGACTTCCAGGCCATCGACGCCCGGGATCATCAGGTCGAGGATCACCAGCTCCACCGGCGGGGAGAAATTGGCAAGCGCGTCGTCCCCGCGTGACTCCAGCTGCACTGCAAACTCGTGCTGTTCCAGGTACTTCGCCACCAGGGCAGCCAGCCGGGCATCGTCTTCAACCAGCATGATGGGGCGCTTGTTCATCGCAGTTCAGCTTATCACAGGGGTGTCCAGGCATGGCGCCGCCTGCGCCGCTCAGGGCGGCGCTGGGCGAGGCTCAGCACACGCACTTCGATCTCCGCCAGATGCTCGGGCTGGCGGTTGCGGCTGAGCCAGTAAGACACGTCTTCTTCGGATGCCAGCGCCGCACGATGCTCGCCGAAATCCGCCAGC
>JANQGK010000290.1 GCA_028277365.1 Halieaceae bacterium
CGGGAGGAAAGGTGGCCGCATCAACACGCTCGCGCCATTCCAACAGGGCGGGTCGTGCCTGCATCAGTGCCGCCGCCTCCTCCCGGCCCCGCTCCAGAGGCGCGGGCGATTACCTAGGGCCCTGCGCACTACCGGGTTGTTTGGGGGTTCCCTAACGCTGACTGCGTTGAGCGAAGTAGCGCGGCTCCGAATCCAGCCCGAGCAGCATGCGCCTGACCATGTCCAGCGCTGCGGCGGCGATCATAGTCTGGAACAGGGTGCGTTCCACCGGCCAGCATAGTCCGCGGGTGCGAATATCACCCTCGCGGCCCCAGGCCAGCCAAACCGTTCCGACCGGTTTGTCCGGGCCGCCGCCATCGGGGCCGGCGATACCCGATACCGCTACCGCGTACTCCGAGCCGGAGGCACCCAGCGCGCCCTGAACCATCTCGATCACCACCTGTTCACTGACGGCGCCCTCGGTCTCAAGGGTTTGCTCGCTGACCCCCAGCAGAGAGGACTTGATGGCGTTGGAGTAGGTAACGAAGCCGGCGTGGAAGCCCGCGGATGAGCCCGGCACCCTGGTCAGCATGCTGGCGATCAGGCCGCCGGTGCAGGATTCCGCTGTGGCGAGGCTACTGCCTTCCGCGGCCAGCAGTTCCAGCACCCGTTGGGCCAGG
Source organism: Halieaceae bacterium (assembly GCA_028277365.1). Lineage (GTDB taxonomy): Bacteria > Pseudomonadota > Gammaproteobacteria > Pseudomonadales > Halieaceae > JANQIO01. Next base: position 660 of record JANQGK010000290.1, read on the forward strand.
GTGGTATCACCCTGCCCGATGATATGGTCACCAAACAGGCTGTAGAGCGCCTCGCGGCATTGCTGTTGGTCGCCGGCGTGGGCGCGGTCGCTCACGCTGAGTTTGATTTCCATCTGCGGCGCGCCGGCCCGGAAGCCCAGGTCCACGCTGGCAGGCCAGTCTATGCCGGCATCGGTGATCAGCTGCTGGGCCGTGGATTCTCCGAGCCCGAAGGTTTGCAGGCGCAGCACATCACCGGGAGCAAAGTCACCCAGGTGTTCGGCCATGCGGTTCAGCACCTGGGGCAGCATGGCGCGCAGTTCGCCCGGGACACCCGGGGTGCAGATCACGAGGCAATCGCCCACCGGCAGTTGGAAGCCGACTGCACTGCCCATACTGTTGGGCACCAACCGGCAGCCCTCCGGTAGCAGCGCCTGCTTGAGGTTGGCAGCATTCACTGTTGCCCCGCGCCGTGCGCACCAGGTCTCTATATGCGCCCGCGCATCGCCGTGTTCGGCCAGCGGTACTCCGGCCACCGCTGCGAGGATCTCCGCCGTCAGGTCATCCACCGTGGGCCCGAGACCGCCGTTGACGATGACCACGTCGGCGCGCTGTGCCAGGTCGGCTAATTCAACCCTGAGGGCCGTCGGGTCATCACCCAGGGTTACCTTGCGGCGAATGTGCAGGCCCTGCTCGCCCAGGACCTGGGCAATCATGGCGGAGTTGGAGTCGACGGTGTCGCCGCTCATTATTTCGTTGCCGGTCAGCAACAGCTGGATATCGGGCATGGTGACAGAAAGCTTTGTTCAGCAATGAAGGCGACCTAGCATAGCCACGGTGCGCCGATTGAGCTAGCGTCGCTTGTCATTACTCATGCCTCCCCTAAGATCAGGTGATGGATAACACAATTGCCTGCCAGGCCTGTGACCTGCTGGTAAACCTGGAGAGCATGCGGCCGGGCCAGCGGGCTAGCTGCCCGCGTTGCGGCTACCGACTCACCCGGCTGCGCCCGGACGCCGTGGAGCGATTGATGGCCTACTCCATCGCCGCCCTGGTGGCGCTGGTGTTTGCCTGCCTGTTTCCGTTCCTGTCGTTTGCCTCCAGCGGCGTCGAAAGCGTAATGACGCTGCCGCAAACGCCCGGGTCACTGTGGCGCAACGGCTTGCCGCTGGTGGCAATCCTGGTGGCTGCTTTCATCATAGCGATTCCCGCCCTGGTGCTGGTGTCGTTGCTATTGCTGAGTGTGCCGCTGGCCCGGGGCCGGTTTCGGCCCTGGCTCAAGCCGATTGGCCGCTGGCTCTTCCACCTGCAGAGCTGGGCCATGGTGGAGGTATTCATCATCGGCGTGATCGTGTCGCTGGTGAAGATTGCCAAAATGGCGACCGTGACTCTGGGTCTGTCCTTCTGGTCCTACGTAGCCTTCGCCATCCTGTTTACCTTCGCCATCGGGGTGCTGGATCGCTACCAGCTCTGGAATGCCATCGAGGCGGCGGAAAAGGAGACAGCATCGTGAGCGAGCCGGCGGAGGCCAGGACCGCCCGCGATCTCAACCTCGCCTCCTGCCGTACCTGCTGCAAACTGGTACCGGCAGACCAGCACCGCTGCCCGCGCTGCGGTTCGGTGGTGCACCTGCGTGAAACCGACAGCCTGCAGCGCACCATCGCTTTGCTGATTACCGCCAGCATCCTGTACATCCCGGCGAATGTGTATCCGATCATGTATACCGACCAGTTCGGCCGCACCGAGGCCAGTACTATCATCGGCGGCGTTGTGCTGCTGATCAAACTGGGCTCGGTGCCCGTTGCCGCAGTAATCTTCGTCGCCAGTGTACTGGTGCCACTGGGCAAGCTGATCGCAATGTTCTATCTGGTGTGGACCGTGGAGCGGCACTCGCCGTTGGAGCCGCGACAGCGCACGGTGATGTATCAGGTCATGGAGTTTATCGGCAAGTGGTCGATGGTGGACGTGTTCGTGGTTGCCATTCTGGTGGCGCTAGTTAATCTGGGGGGACTGTTGGTGATTCGCCCGGGGATAGCGGCACTGTCTTTTGCCGGCGTGGTGATAGTCACAATGATAGCGGCCGAGAGCTTTGACTCGCGGCTTATCTGGGACGAAATGGATAATAAGAATGGCAACCGCCCAGCCTGACCTGAAGGAAGGCCGCGCCTTCAATCCCATCTGGATCGTTCCCCTACTGGCCCTGGGGTTGGGCATCTACATGGTGGTGCACAGTTTCCTGACCGAGGGTCCGGAAATCACTATTGCCTTCCAAGATGCCTCCGGCCTGAGCGCCGGCAAGACCAAGGTCAAGTACCTCAACGTAGAAGTCGGCCTGGTGACTGACGTCAAGCTGACCGATGACTTCGAAGGCGTGGTGGCCACGGTCAAGATGGACTACCACGTCAAGGACCTGCTGGTGCCGGATACGCGCTTCTGGGTCGTCACCGCCCAGGTGGGGCTGGGTAACATCTCCGGGCTCGACACCCTGCTGTCCGGCGCCTACGTCCGCATGGCGCCGGGGGCTGGCACGGGCGAGCTGACCCGGTCTTTTACGGCGCTGCCCAAGCCGCCGCTGACCCCGGCGGATGCCCCCGGGCTACGGCTGCAGCTGGTGGGTAGCAGCACCCGCTCGGTCAGCACTGGCGACCCGATTCTCTACAAGGGATACCGCGTCGGGCGCATCGAGAGCGAGGCCTTCGATATCGACCGCGAGCTGATGCGCTATGAGATCTTCATCGATGCCCCCTTCGACGAGCTGATCGACAGCTCGGTGCGGTTCTGGAATACCAGTGGTATTTCCGTATCAGCCGGCGCCGAGGGGCTGCGGATACGCACCGGCTCCATGGACACGGTGTTGCTGGGCGGTGTTTCCTTCGGGCATCCCGACGGCATGTACGAGGGCAGCCCGGTGGAAGCCGAAACACAGTTTCAGCTCTATGAGAGCTTTGAAGCGGCCCAGCAGAACCCCTTTGTGGCCGGTACCAACGTGGTGGTGCGCTTCAATGAGTCGGTTAAGGGGCTGCTGCCCGGTGCACCGGTGGAATACCGCGGCATTCGCATGGGTCGGGTGGAGCGCCTGATGATCAAAGAGCTGATTGCGGAGCGGAATCGGGTGCTGGAGGAGACCGGTAAAGTAACCTCGCAAGGCCAGCCTGTGCCGGTGCTGCTGTACATCGAACCGGGGCGCTTCGAGCTCCCCGATACCGAAGGCTCAGTGGAGTTGATGAAGAGGGTGTTCGCCACTGGAGTGCCCTCGGGATTGCGGGCCTCAATAGAAACCGGCAACCTGCTCACCGGCGCCAAATACATCGGCTTTGACTATTTCCCGGACCAGGCCGATGGCCAGGAGATGCAGACCTGGCAGGGCTACCCTGTGATCCCCGCCAGCGGCAGTGGCGTGCAGCAAATCATGGTCAAGATCAACGCCATTCTCGACCAGGTCAACCGCGCGCCCATCGAAGAGACGATTGCCAACGCCAACACCGCGATTGCGGAGCTCGATGAAGTGTTGAAGGGCCTGAGTGAAATGCTCAATGACGAGGGTATGCAAAGTCTGCCGGCCGATCTCGACGCCACCCTCAAGGAGCTGCAGAGGACCCTGGATGGCTTATCTCCCGGCTCTGAGCTGTACCAGAATCTCAACGCCAGCATGCGTCAGTTGAACCGCACCCTGGGCAATATGGAGAGCCTGACGCGCACCCTCTCCAACCAGCCCAATGCCGTGATCGTGCCGGCCAAGCTGCCGCCCGATCCCCAGCCGGAGGCTCGCTGATGCCTACCCCAGCTGCGAAAACTGCCTTTGTCGCCGCCCTGATTCTGCTGGTCGCCGCCTGCGGGAGTACACCGCTGGAGCAGCACTACTACCTGCTGCGCTCCGAAGCGTACGAGTACACCGGGGAGCTGAAGCCGTCTACCCGTTTCGCCATGGGTCAAACCGCCGTGGCACCCTATATCGACCAGTCCGGCCTGATCCTCGAAGTCGCCCCCGGTGAAATTCGCCCGGCCCGCCACCATCAGTGGGCCGAGCCTATGACCGGCGCCCTCAGCAACCTGTTGCTTCTCGAGGTTTCGCGTGCAGTCGAAGCGAACGTGTTTCCAGCGGCCGCCTCCGAGGCACCACTGGTGTTCAACGTGCGCATCGACCAGTTGCACGGCACCTTCCAGGGTGATGCCCTGCTAGTGGCCTACTGGTGGATTCGGGATGAAGAGGGCGCGCTCACCACCTACCAGTTCTCGGAGACCCGCCCGCTGGCCCGGGACGGTTACGCCGCCCTCGCCGATGCCCAGACTGAGCTGCTGCTGCAGCTGGCCCGGCGCATTGGCGAGTCGCTGCTGGCAGCGGACGCCGCCGGCTAATCCAGCTTTCGGTAGTAGCCCTCGAACCAGGGCGTCCAGGCCTGCTCGGCATCCTGCTGTTCAAAAAACTGTCTTACCCGGCCGTCCTCCAGGGGCGTCCAGGAGCCGCGGAACGGCGCCGTCTGCCCGGTAGCCAGATAGTAGATGCTGCCCTCCATGACCATGGAGCCGTCAACCATGCCGCCAGCGGTATGGATGATGGTGCTGCCGCTATCCACCCAGTGCTGGTGCCAGTGGCCGTCCGCAGGGTTGAAGTAGTTGATGCTGCTGCCGGTGCCGCCGCGGCTGCTGAGCCACTCCTCCAGCAGCAGGCAACCCCGCTCGCGGCGAGAGATCGTGTTCTCGCCGTAGCGCTGTTGGCCGCTGGCATCAGTCACCTCCCAGCGACCGACCCAAAAGTCGAACTGTCGATGGCTGGCGGTGTCTTCGCAGCTGTAGTTGGGGGCCTGCTGGGCCAGTGCGGGTAGGCCTACGCAGGCAGTGCACAACAAGGTGAGGAATATTTTCATTAGAATCCTCCGTGCTTTTCCAGATGGGCAAGTTCATCCTCGCTGGACTGCCGGCCGAGGATGGCGTTGCGGTGGGGAAATCGACCGAAGCGGGCAATCACGTCCCGGTGCGCCAGCATGTAGCGGTGGAAATTGGCCACCGCTTCGCGGGCTCCGGCGGGGCACTCCTCGAGCAGACGCTCGAACAGTGTCACACCTTCGTCCTGGGCGCCCAGGTCCTCCGCGTGCTCGAAGGGCGTGTACAGGAACACCCGGTGAATCGTGGGCAGGAGGCGGTCCCGGCCCTCCGCTACGGCCTCCCGCGCCAGGTCCAAAGCACGGGCGTCGCCGCTGAAGGCGCGAGGTTCGCCGCGGTATACGTTGCGGGTGAATTGGTCCAGCAGCAGTACCAGGGCTACGCGGCCATCCTCGCTGGCGAGCCAGTGATCACGCTGGCCGGCGAGGGCCTCCTCGAGGTCTGCGCCAAAATCCGCCCGGCAGCGGGCATCTGTCTCCTCCCCGCCGCCGTACCAGAATGTGTTGCGGTCTTCAGCAGGCATGCCGTTGGCGTCCAGCGGTCCGAACCAGAACTGGTGCAGGGCGGTGATGCGAGTGGAATCATTCATTGTCTACAGCTTAGACGTTTCGGCCAATGCGACACCTCAGCGGTTTTTGTGGTGAAAACCTACCCGGTGCTTCATTGGGGCACACCTTTGATTTAGAATCGATGGCCTTTTCGGCGGAGGGCCCATGCCATGAGACGAGTTGTTTTCAACCAGAAAGGCGGTGTTGGCAAGACCAGCATTACCTGTAACCTCGCCGCGATCGGCGCCGCCATGGGCCTCAGGACCCTGGTGGTGGATCTCGACGTGCAGGGCAACACCACCCATTACCTGGTCGGCGAGATCGACGCCGAGGCTTTTCCCGACGAGGCCCAGGGCGTGGCGGCGATGTTCAAACAGACCGTGCGCTCTCGCAAGAAAGCCAGCAACCCGGATTCCTTCGTCTGGGAAACACCCTACGAAAACCTCTACCTGATGCCGTCCAGCCCGGCCCTGACCGTTATGGAGAAGGAGCTGGAATCCCGCTACAAGATCTACAAGCTGCGCGATGCCCTGGACAAGCTCGAAGACGAGTACGACCGCATTTATATCGACACCCCGCCGAACTTCAATTTTTACAGCAAGTCGGCGTTGATCGCGGCGGACACCGTGGTCATTCCCTTCGATTGCGACAGTTTCGCGCGCCAGTCCCTGTACAGCCTGATGGACAACATCGTAGAGCTGCAGGAAGACCACAATCCTGACCTGGAAGTCGAAGGCATCATCATCAACCAGTTCAACAGCCAGGCGCGCCTGCCCGGCGAGCTGGTGGCCGAACTCGAGGAAGAGGGCATGCCGGTGTTCAAGACTTACCTGAACACCTCGGTCAAGATGAAGGAATCACACCGCGAGCACCGGCCGCTGATCGACCTGGCACCCAGCCACAAGCTGACCGGTCAGTATCTGGAACTGCACGAAGAGCTGGAAGCGACCGTCGCCCGCATGGCCGCCTGAGGGGGGCGCCCAGCTGGGGGCGCCCAGCCTGGGGCGCCTAGCTATCAGGTAACATCGACGCCGCTTTCTCTACAGCGTCCACGTACTCTTCCAGCAGCCGCTGCATTACGCTGCGACAGCTTTCCACCTGATTGATCTGGCCGATCACCTGGCCGCAGGGGTTGAAGGCCACACTCTGGCAGTTGCCCTTGTCCGCGTAGGCCGAGGTGCGGCGCATGCCGTCCGAGGTGACCATGCCCTGCAGCGGCATACCGAGTGGATCGGGCGTGTCCGGTCGGTCCCAGGCCTCCGTCCAATCGTTGCGCAGCATGCGGCAGGTCTTGCCGGTCCAGGAACGGGACCGCACTGTGTCGCCGCTCTCCGCTTTCAACAGCGACTCTTTCTGGGCGGGCTGGGTGTGAGCCTCTTCGACGGTCAGCCAGAGGGAGCCGGTCCAGACGCCGGCGGCGCCCATGGCCAGGGCAGCGGCCATCTGCCGCCCGTTGCCAATGCCGCCGGCCGCGAGGAACGGGGTATCACCGATGGCGTCGATCATCTGTGGCCACAATACGATTGAGCCGATTTCACCGGTGTGGCCACCGCCTTCGCCGCCCTGGCCCACCACGAAGTCCAGGCCCGCCTCCCTGTGGGCTACGGCCTGCTTGACCTTGCCGCAAAGGGCGCCGATCAGGCGACCACTGTCCTGCACCCTCTTGATCTTGTCAGCCGGTGGGGTACCCAGAGCATTGGCAATCATGCGGCACTTCGGGCGTGTCAGGGCCTCTTCCAGCAGGGGGGTGGCGGTGGCCTCGGTCCAGCCCATCAGCCCCATGCTCTTGCTGCCATCGGGCCATTCGGGCACGCCGGCATCGGCGAGCAGCTTCTGAGCGAAGTCGATATGCTCCTGGGGCACCATGTCCCAGAGCTGTTTTTCCAGCTCCCCGGGGCTCGTATCCCCCATGCCCTCGTATTTCTGCGGTATTACGATGTCCACGCCGTAGGGGTGATCGCCGATATGTTGGTCAATCCAGTCGAGTTCCTCTCTCAACTGCGCCGGGGAAAAACCCACCGCTCCCAGCACGCCGATACCGCCGGCCTTGCTCACCGCTGCCACCACGTCGCGGCAATGGGTGAAAGCAAAAATGGGGTAGTCGATGCCGAGTCGTTCACATAGCAGGTTTTTCATGGGCGGCCCTCTTTATGCCTGAAGAGTATCCTCTGCGCCGGGCGCGGCCCGCAATGTCCTCGCCTGCCAAGCGGCCCTGACCTTACGGATCAGGTGCGCCGACATAACCATATGAACATTGAGTATTTGTCAGCCCCGGGGCGATTGCTTAGTCTCAGCCACTCTGTGACCTAAGATGACCGCCGTGGAACTGGATTTCGACAGCATCAACGCCCAACTGCGCGACGCCGATCCCGGCGAGATCGTGCGGTGGGCGCTGTCCCAGGGCCGGCCGACCATCGCCACCACCAGCTTCGGCAAGAACGCTGCGGTAATGCTGGACCTGGTCAGCGAGGTCGACAGGCAGGTGCCCACAGTGTGGGTCGACACCGGCTACAACCTCCGCGACACCTACCTGGTGGCGGAACGGCTGATACGCGACCTGGACCTCAACATGCACATCTATTCTCCCAGTATGACCTCGGAGCGTCGCAACGCCATCATGGGCGGTGTGCCCACCATCGAGGACGAGGCGCTGCACGCGGAGTTTACGCGTCAGGTCAAGCTGGAGCCCTTCGAACGCGCCCTCAACGAGCTGAAGCCGGAAATCTGGCTTACGGGTATCCGCAAAGAAGAGACCGAGCACCGCCAGGGGCTCGATATCGTCACTATGGACGGCCGCGGCATTATCAAGGTGGCGCCGATTTTCTACTGGTCGGAAGCCAATGTCGCGGCCTACATGGCCGAGCACCAGCTTCCCACCTGCCGGCACTACTTCGATCCCACCAAAGTCCACGACGGCCGCGAGTGCGGCCTGCATACTGCCGCCTGATAATTCGTTGGGTCGGCGCCGGGTAAGCGACGCCCACCCTGTTGCCGGGGCCGCCGTGAACCCATCCCTGGGGGCTTGACGGCGGCATCCGTGCCGCCGACACCCCGGCAACAGGGTGGGCGCCACTTCCCCTACCAGCTCAGCGCATAAATTGCCGACGCCGTGCGAAGCAGGTGAGGGTATCCCCAGTGCAGAGCTTCGGTTTTTTTGGCTGTAACTCGATGTAGCGAGTGTGCGTTCCCCCGTATTCCCGGACCGTGCGCGCCACGGACGGCGCGCTCGAGCCCCCAGGGATGGGTTCACGGCGAGTCTGGGAATACGGGGGAACGCGCAATCGCGGGCTAAGAGGAGAGAGGCATAAAAAAGCCGACTCAGATTGAGTCGGCCAAGAGGCTCAGGCCCATGAATTCGATTTGAGAGGAAAAACCTCGTGCAGTCAGGGTGCGAAGACGGCGACGCCCAGTGCCAGGCAAAGGGAAAACCCGGCGAACATGGCCACGAAAACGCCAAGTTGCTTCAACGTACGGAGATCTTCCTGCGTGTCTTCCGCCATCAGGTGCTGAGTCATCGTCCAATCCTCTTATCCCGACTGCCAGTTCAGCTTAGGAAACGCCGCCCCGAAGTGCATTGATGCATGTCAAACGAAGCCGGGTTGGTGACCGCCATCACGGTGTCCGGTGTCGTGCCGGGCATGCGTCGCTGGCTGCGGTATACTCCGAGTAAGGTAATTGCCTATGTGTAACCCGACGTGACAGCACGCCCGATCGGCGTTGTTTTTCCCCGGCTCCTGGCGGGCCTGGCAGCACTATTTCTGTGTGCCTGTGCCGACCAACCCCGCGTCAGTTTCATCCCCGGCGAACTGCCGCCGATTGAGGTAGAAGACGCTGTGCTTGACGCAGGCACAGCGCTGGGTCAAACGGAGACACCCCCCCTTTTGGCGCTGGATGACGATATGCGCGAGTTTATCGACCGCTACGTCACCGGCTCCCAGCGCCAGCGCCTGCAAAGCCTGCATCGCGGGCTGCGCAGCCAGGCGCTGGTGGGCATCGATTACGACCCGAATGCAGACGGCAGCGCGGCCGATGTGTTCCATTCCGGCGCCGCCAATTGTCTGAGCTATGCGCACCTGTTTGTGGCGATGGCGCGCCATGCCGGGCTGGACGCGCGCTACCTGTCGGTATCCCTGCGCCCGGAATGGGCGCGCCACGGCGAGCAGGTGGCGCTGCGCAAACATGTGAATGTGGTGGTCAGACTGCGCAACGGCGAGGAGTATGTAGTTGACATCGACCCGGTACCCCGGGAACAGGTGGCCTCGGCTCGGGTATTGAAAGACCGGGAGGCGGCGGCTCTCTACCACGCTAACCGGGCCATGGATGCGCTGTTCCAACGGAACAGTGCCGAGGCCTACGCCGAGGCGGTGCGCGCGCTGAGCCTGGGCGGCGGCAGCATCGACTACCTCTGGGTCAACCTGGGCGCCATCTACCGCGGCGTCGGCCAGGATACCGCGGCGGAAGCCATGTATCGGAATGCCCTGGCCCTGAATCCGGATTCCCCCACCGCCATGAACAACCTCGCCGTGCTCTACTACGACCGCGGTGAGATTGAGGAATCCCGGCGCTGGGAAGCGCGGGTGCGCAAGCGCCGCGAGAGCAACCCCTTCTACCACTACTACCTGGGTGAACTGGCGGAAGCCGCGGGGGATCAGGAGCAGGCCCTGTCGCACTACCTCGATGCCATCGATTTGCAGGAGACCGAGGCCGAGTTCTACTTCCGCGTTGCGCGCCTGTTCCTGGACATGCAGCGTTACGAGCAGAGCCGCAGCTTCGCGGAAAAAGCCGTCCTGCACTCGCGCCTGGTGGGTGAGCGCAAGACCTACCAGCTTTTTCTGGAGCAGCTGCAGCGCCGCGCCGTAGTTACCGCCCAGGTCGATACGCCCTGATCAGCGCTCGCCAAGCCTCGGGCGGCGTGGCATGATGCCGCGGGTCCGCCGTGGAGAAAAGCCCGATGATCCAGGCCCTGTCGCTCTCGCGCTTGCTCGCGCCCTTAATGCTCTGCGCACTGCTGATGCCGGTCGCGGCGGCTGACCAGGCCGACCACGAAGCGCTTGATGCCAGGGTCGCGGCAGCCTTGGATGTGCTGCGCGAAAGAACACCGGACAGCGCGGAGCTGCTCGACAAGGCCGAGGCGGTGCTGGTATTTCCCGACGTGGTCAAGGTGGGCTTCGGCATCGGCGGGGAGTACGG